>NZ_RZOF01000180.1:0-12413 GCF_003998955.1 Mesorhizobium sp. M4B.F.Ca.ET.017.02.2.1
TTGGGGTGGTTGGGGTTGTTGGGGCTGCCGATGACGTCGCGACCTGGAGACCGGAGAACGTCTTCACCGCGGCCGCAAGGTTCGCAGCGACACCGCCGGCGTCCTTGATGCTCGCACCGTTCGGAAGATTGACCCCGGTGATGGCAAGTGCCGAGGTACTCGTGTGGGTCGACGCGACCGTGATGCGGAAGTTGAGCGCGCTCGTTCCGGAGCCGCCCACATAGGTGGCGGTCGCGCCATTGTTGAGCGACAGCGTCGGCGTGCCCGATACCGCCACGGCCTCGTTGAAGCCGAGTGTCAGCGTGACCGTGTCTCCGACGTGCTCGGTGCCGGTTCCCGGCGAGGCCGTGGCCTGCGTCACCGCCGGCAAGATCGGATCGATCTGGAGCCCGGAGAACGTCTTCACCGCGCCCGAGAGGTTCGCCGCAACACCGGACGCATCCTTGATGCTCGCGCCGCTCGGAAGATTGACCCCGGTGATGGCGAGCGCCGAGGTATCCTTGTCGGTCGAAGCGACCGTGGTGCGGAAGGTGAGCGCGCTGGTGCCAGAGCCACTGACATAGCTGGCCTTTCCGCCGTCATTGAGCGACAGTGTAGGCGTGCCCGTGACGGTCACGGCCTTGTTGAAGGCGACCGTCAATGTGATGGCATCGCCGGCATGCTCGGTTCCCGTTCCCGGCGAAGCGGCGACCTGAGTCACCGCCGGCTGGACCGTCGGCGTCGTCGGGGTCTGGGTCGATGACGTCGTCGAGGGAGTGACGTTGGCGCCCGTGACGGTGTCGCCGCTGCCCGCCTTCTGATAAAGCTGAACCCCGTCGATCAGCATTTGCATCGACGATGGGGTCGAACCATCCAGAGCCGTATGCCACCCGCTCGCGTTGTCATTCGCGACCCCCAGGTTCATCATCAATTGCATCGGCTCATCCGGGATCGCGACCTGGGCGCTGGTCACTTGCGCCATCTGTTTGCCGTCCAGATACCAGGTGATCGATTCACCGGGCACCCAGTTGATGCCGTAAGTGTGGAAGCCGCCCGTGAGGTCGATGCCGCTGTCGATAGTGTCGCCGACCCACCCTGATGGCCCGTGGAGGTGCCAGGAGAAGTTGTTGTCAGCCGACCCCGAACCGGTAAATCCACCCTCCTGTATGTCGAGCTCGAAATTGTCGCCGCTGCTGCCCGCGCCATCGCCGGGCATCAGCCAGAGGCCTGGCCATGCGCCGTCGCCGCTCGGCGCCTTCATGCTGATCTGAAGGTAGCCGCCGTTGAATTCAAAGTTGCCATAGCTGCTGACGGCGCCGGACGTGATCGGGAATGTCTGTGACACCCCACCCTGATTTACGCCGTTGATGGCCTGTTTGATCGCCGTGAGATCCAGGTACCCGTTGCTCACCGACACCTGGCTCGGCATATCGTAGTCGGCATTATATGGGCCGCCCGGCGTGCTTCCTCCCGACCCATTGCTATTCCATGCCCAGCCGTCGGCGGCATTGCTGGTGATGTAGGTATTCCAATCGCTGCCGAGCGTCGTGCCGGAGAAGTTTTCCTCGTAGACGAGGTCGCTGGAAGTATAGCCTGCGGGGGCGGAAAGAGTCATTCCGAGATCCTTCTTTGGCGCTGAAAAAAATAGAGAACTCCACTGCCGCGCATCGCCAAGCTGCGCGACATGTCGCCTGCTCGCAGTCAGGCACTGCGAATGGATTTCAAAGTAACTGAGGTTTGGAAGGCCTCGCACTAGACATATTGTCGAGCGAGCCTAACGTCGAACGCATCATCGGTGGCGGGTTTTGTCGACGGGAATGCTCACATCTCGCCCGGCGGGAGCGCAGCCAAGCATGCCTTGTAGTATAAGCACGGTAGATCCTTGGTTCATTGCGTCTTTTTTGTTTTAATTCGACCCGCGCACCCAAGCAAAACGCAGGCATTTCCGCTTCTTAACTTATTCACTCACATCGTTTTGTACCTGCATGAATTGATCATTAAGGATGATGTACGTGACGTCGGCGACCCTACCACGATTTGCGGCGAGAATGAGGCTGGCAGAATGCCTGTTAACAAATTACTAACATAACTTATTAACACATTCTAATATGGAAAGTGATCGAACGGCCGCACTGGAACCGCCTTCCCGACGTCCTGCCAAACCGTGTCCGTTGGCTGAAAATGTTGCGCAGCTTGGGTTCGAGCGGTCGTTCGCATAGTGGAAGGCTGGCGTCATCGGGCGCCGCGCCGACGGCACCAGACAGGCCGTTCACTCGCGACCCCAACGTGCCTGCATAGCGATCATGGCGTTCAAGATCTGGGTGGCACCAGGATGCGTTTGGGCGGCTTGTTGAAATGGCTGAAACGTGGCCCTGGTGCGCGAAGGGGTTTCGTCGCCGCGGGACGGCCCCGTGGATTGTCAGATCTGAGCCGCGCAACCAGTCGCCAAAGCTCCACCTCGTGGCCGTCTGCTAACTGCCTGGCGTGCTCTTGCGCCGCGCCGTCGTCCGTGCAGGCAAGGTTGACCCCGCCCATGAACTGGCCGCGTTCGTCCAGAACGTAGAGCCGATAATGGGGCATCGCCTGTTCTCGATCAGGATTGCCAGCCCGTCTCGGCGCTAGCTGGATTTGCATTGAAGCCTCCAGCAGCGCTGCGCCGCTGTCGCCGATCGCTCCACTTTTGTGTACTCGCAAGACAAAGACGCTGCATGACGACATGCCCGAACATGGAATGGATATCCTCCGCAATTTGCATGTCATTCACATTGACCCAGACCACATGTTGGGCGATCTGCCGGAGCGTGCCTCCGCCGAATCCGCAAAGGCCTAACGTAACTGCGCCATGATCATTGGCGTATCGAACGGCGCGCAGAACGTTTTCCGAGTTTCCGCTTCCCGATATTGCGATGACCAAGTCGCCCTCGTTCAGGATGTTCTTCAGCTGCTCGACGAACACATCCTGGAAAGAAACATCGTTCGCGTATGCAAACGTAAGGCCCACATTGTCGACCAGCGTCCGGCCACGAAACGGGCGCTTCGTGGAAAGATAGATGCTCTTGTTCCAGTCCGTGATGAAATGCAGCGCCGTGAGCGAACTGCCACCATTTCCAAGCGTGATTATCTGCTTGCCATCCTCCTGTGCCTGCGCGACCAAGGCCACTGCATCATCGATGCTTTGGTGGTCCAATGAAGCCAGGACGATCTCGAGTTTCTTGAAATAGCCTTGAGCACTGCCGCCAACATTTTTTATTGAGCGGGCTCCGATGTCGGTTGATTGATTACTGCCGCCAAAATGTTTCATTGGGTGGACTCCGATGTCGGTTGATAGTGAACGATGCGGCTCCCGGCGAAGTCGAACTTGACAGGGAAGTGCTTTAGGTCCCCTAGGGCCGCTTTGATGGCGTCGTGGCGATCGAGAGGTGCGAAGAACATGAGAAAACCTCCTGCACCTGCTCCCAGCAGCTTGCCGCCCGTGGCACCCGCCCGCATTGCGGTCTGGTACCAGTGATCGATTGCATCGTTCGTGATTTCCTCAGAGAGGCTCTTTTTTAAGAGCCAGTTCTCGTGGAGGATTTCGCCGAAGGCGTCGAGGTTGCATCGATGTAGTTCATCACGAAGCTGATAGGTGAGCCCGACCATCCGCCTCAGCGCTTTGCGCTTGTCCGGCGCTTTTGCGATCCCCTCCGACTGGCGTACGAGAATGTCCGAAGCACTGCGAGTAATGCCGGTGTAGAACATGAGAACTTGCTTCTCGATCGAAGCGATGAAATTACGCGGGCATATGAGCGGTGACACCGAAACGCTGTCATCGCAGTGAAACTCGATGAGATTCAATCCGCCGAAGGCGGCGGCGTATTGATCCTGCCTTCCAATGGGCGCGCCACAAAGTTCGATCTCGATGCAACAACTATCGGCACCGAGCTTTGCCTTGGAGACATATTGCCCTCGGAACGCGTTCAGCGCGTGCAGAAGGCCAACCGTAAAAGCGCTCGATGATCCAAGTCCGGTTCCCTTGGATGGAATATCGGCAATAGTCGTTATTTCAACGCCCCCGCATATCCCAAGGTATCCCATCGTCGCCCTGACAATCGGATGCTGGATATCCTCAACGCTATCGACCTCTTCCGTTTTGGAATAAGCGATTCGAGTGCCGTTATCGAACTTGCGGTTCACATTCACGTAGACGTACTTGTCGATAGCAACACTTAGGACGGCGCCGCCTTCCTCCCGATAGAAGGCAGGCAGATCGCTGCCACCTCCCACGAAGCTCACTCGAAGCGGCGTCTGGCTGATAATCATCCCACGGCCTCAATCAGCTCGATCGCCCGCAATCGGACACAATGGTTGGCGCGCGCCCGCGATGCCAGAACGATTGGTGTCTCGTCCTCCTGGCGGGAGCTGTAGATACGCGCTGCAGCCTCCCGATCCACGCCTCGACGCGAGTATTCCCGCGTTACTCGGTACCTCCTCAGCTCCTCATCGATATCAACGAAGAATGTGTGTGCACGACCGGGCAAAACCACATCGGACAGCGAAAGAGCGACGGATCCTTCCACGACCAGGACGGTTTCCGGAGAAATGCTTATCTTTTCCGATCTTGGATGCGATATGCGGCTCAGCTTTTCGTAGTAGGGCAGATCGAGCGTCTCGCGAGAACGAACGCCGACCAGGCGGCTTAGAACCTTCCTGATCTCGTTCATGTCGTAGCGACCCATCACCGTTGCTTTGCGATCGGCGGCGGACCGTATCCAGCGATCAAGGGCAACGACTTGTGCATCAATGCCGCGGCCGCGAAGCACCTCGGCGATAGCGCTGGAAAGGACACTCTTTCCGCTCCGGGAGAGCCCTGCCACGAAACACACATCACCCGGCTTCACATGCGCGATCAGATCAGATGCCGTGTCGACCAAGGTCGGGTGAACGGTGAGAATGAACTTGGCAGCCTCGAACAAGTCTGGGACGGTATAGTCGGGCATGACATGATACTTGCTGTCCAGCCCGCCCGCGCCCGTCTCGACCAGAATCGATCTGATGCCGGACCGTTTTGCGAGTGCGACGTCGGCAGAGGAATCGCCGATGACCCAGGATTGTCTGCGATCGATATTGAACGCCTCGACCGCCTGGTCGACCAACCCGGTGGCGGGCTTGCGGCATTCACAGTGGACCTTTAGCGCTTCAACCTCGCCGGCAAAGCCGCGGTCTGGATGGTGCGGGCAGTAGTAGATGGCATCGACAAAAGCCCCGTGGCGGCCAAGCTCGGTCTCCATCTTGTTATGGATCATCCGCAAGTCTCGTACAGAGCATCCTCCTCTCGCCACAACGGGTTGGTTGGTGACGACGATTGCCCGGTATTCGGCCTGGTTGAAACAGGCGATCGCGGCCGCGGCCCCCTCGATCAGTTCGAAGCGTTCGGGACGATCGATGTGCCCATAGTCGACATTGATGCACCCATCCCTGTCCAAAAATACTGCTTTCTGCGGAGAAGCGAGTGAAGCTCGGGCTATGCGGCCGGAGGCAAGGTCGGCGCAGGCCTTGTCAAGTCTCGCCGGGGTTCCCGCGTCTTTTATGTACTCAGGGCTGCTATAGCTTCTGATCTCCGCGCCGGCCCGAAGCATTTCAGGAAAGAGATCTTTGCCAAAATCCAGCGGAGTTGCCGCGGCGCGCCACGGGTACAGGGCTTGTCTTCGAATGTAGTAAAGAGCCGCGCTGACTTTGTTGGGATAAAAGCAACCGGGATCGTGTGGATAAGGATGGAACGCGGCAACCACGCCATCTTCCGACGTTTCGATCAGATCGGAATCTTGCGGGTGATCATTCGGATGGGTGAAAACAGTTGCGGCTGCTGCCTTGTGTTTTTCATGGAAGCACTTGAAGCGGGTGAGATCGACGTCGAGCATCGTGTCGCCGTAGATGGTGAGGAAGTCGTCGTCGAGCAGATGCAAAACAGACAGAACCGCTCCGGCAGTCCCGCGAGGTGCACCGTCATCTACACAACGAACGTCAATCCCCCAATTCCCGCGCTGAGTGCAAAATTCCACGATCTGCTCGGCTGCATGGTTCACCAGGATCAAGATCCTCTCGATCCCGTGTTGCTTGGCGAGGAGGATTTGATGCTCGAGAAGCGGCGTGCCACCAATGTTGGCCAGCGACTTGGGCAAATCACCGATCCGGCCCCTGAGCCGTGTCCCCAGACCACCCGCAAGTACCACGGCTTGCATCACGGGTGTCCTTCCTGCCGCACGATTTCCACGACGGCTTTTCGGACAGCGTCGGCCGATCCAAGCTGGGGCCGCCAACCGAGTGCACGGAGCTTTGCTACGTCATAGGAAAACCGGGGAACATCCCCCGTCCAACCGCGATCTTCAAATCCGTATTCGATCCCCGCGCCCGGTGCGACGGCCTCGACGGTCGTTTCCGCTATGAAGCTGACGGTTACCCCTTTGTCCTCGGGGCCGATATTGTAGCAGCCAAGCCGCTCGGATGCGTTTGCACGCAGGTAGACGATCGCATCGATCAGGTCATTGACGTGAAGATAGGCCTTCCGTTGCCGGCCCGATCCCAAGACATTCAGCTTGTTTGGTGTGATCTTCAGCTTTCTGACGAAATCCAGAATGACGCCATGTGTTGCCGGAACGCCGATCACGTTCGGAAAGCGAAAAATCAAGGCCCGCGCCAACCAATTCTCGACGGCTGCGCTGATTAGCGCTTCCGATGCGAGCTTCATGGCGCCGTAGTTGGAAATCGGCAGCAGCGGCCCGACATCCTCTCTGATCGGAGCCTCCCCCAAATCGCCGTACACGGCTGAGCTGGAAGCGAAAGCAAGGAACGGAACCTCTGCCGCCTTCATTGCGTCCAACACGTTGAACGTCGTCAGAAAGGTATCGCGCAGATCGACAGAGGCATCGGCGATTCCTGCGGGAATGTCTGAATTGGCAGCCATGTGCCAGACTTCGGAAATCGGAATGCGACCGTGACAATTCAAAAATCGGGTTCTCACCGCAGCCGCGTCTGAGAGATCCACTTTCTCGAAAAAGAACCTCTCATGCGAGAGAAGTCCGTTCAGGTTTTCCCGAGAGCCTCGCGACAGATTGTCAAAGCCGAAGACCGGATATCCGCGGTCAACAAAGATCCTTGCAAGCCTGCTTCCTACAAAGCCGGCCACTCCCGATACGAAGATGGCGCGCGGTTCACCCAATCGGATTGCCCCTTACCTCTTGTGCGCAAGCTTTCGCGCCACAAGTCCTCCGGATTCTGCAATGACTTCCGTTTGCAAGCCTTCACCGCCGGACAAACAGGGAATTCGACGGGGGCTCGGCGTTAACCTCTGCGCTCGTCTTTGAGGTCATGCGTCTCTTGCGTCTTTGTGAATCATTGCATGGTTTTCTTCGATCCGCGATTATTCCTCGGGGGTAGCCCCATTTTGCTGATCCGGACTGAATCGCATCGCGCCCGCCTGTGCGGCGACGCTGCCGCGGATCCTTGCGATCGTGCCGGCCGCAAAGTTTCGCCGTTTGCGTCTCTTGGCGGATCGAACCGGCCTTCGACTAAGAATACCGACGCAATGCCCCGGATGAGGGGCGGTCGCCATCCAGCGAGAAGCTCCGAAACTCGATACCGAGTTGCCTGAGCCGCTCTACGCCGGGAACCGCACGCGCCGGGCGCACGAGCCCGAGGATGGAGTCGGATCGGAAGGGCAGGGGGACATGCAGGGCCTCAGCTGCCTTGAGCGCGCCACTGACAAACTGCCAGGGCACGGAGACGGCGTGCAGTGTTCTGCCTTGCGATGCGGCGATCTCGTTCATGAGCCGTCGGAACGGCACCGGTTCGGGGTTGGCCAGCCCTACCGGTTCCAGCAGGGGCATGTCCGACTCGGCAATTCGCACCATGGCGGTTGCCATGTCCGCCTCATGCACCATGAACTGATGGGAGCGCGCCCCGATCAGGGGTGTGACCGGCAGCGTGGTGAGCTTGCGGAGCGCGCCTGCCATCCCGCCCCAACCAGGGCCGTACACCAGGCCGAGCCGGGTGGAGACAGCTCCCAGACTGCCGGCGGTGCGTTCGCAGGCCAGCTTCGCCTGACCGTACAACTGTTGGGTTCCCTCCCAGGCGGACATCGAGGAGATGAAAATGACCCGGCGAACCCCCGCGTCGACCGCATTGCGGAGGAGGTGCTGCGAGCCGGACACATTGGTGCCCCACACATCGCCGGCGCTGACGAGGGTCAGGTCCCATGCGCCGTGGATGAGCACATCCAGGTCGCTGAATGCTGCCCCCGACAGTGGGCTTTTGATCTCGTACGGGCGCCACTCAGTGACGCCGGCGGCAGGCCCGGAGGTCACCCGGTTCGAACGGGCGAACGCGATGACCTCATGCCCTTGTTCGGCGAAGGCGGCACGCAGGATGGTCCCGACATATCCGTTCGCTCCGGTGATACCGACCCGCATCGAACGCTCAAGCCATCAGCTGCATCGCTTCGCGAGCGATGCGATGTGAATTAGCCATCACCGTCAGGGTAAAGGTGGTTGCCGGAACACTTGGGAAAACCGACCCGTCGATGAGATGGATCCGGTCCCAGCGCGCCAGCCGCCCGAGGCGGTCTGTCGTCGCACTCCCGGAATCCGGCTCATTGGCGTGAGGAAAGCTGCCGCCAAAGTGGTAGCTCTTGGCTCCGCCCGACCATAGCATCTGCGGCGTGACTGGCCACAAGTCCAGGTAAGGTGCCGCTTTGCGGATCCGCCTTATTACGTCAGGCAGCATCGGAGGCACACATTTGCCCCTGACCCTGGCCTTGCTGAAGCCCTCCGAAGTGATGGTAATCTGGGGAAGCTCGTCAGGAGCTGCTGCGGACAGCTGGGCGCTCACCCGGATCTTAGGTGATGCCCAGGACGGCAAGTAGCCCAGGCCTACCGTCAACCGGCTGAGCAGCCGATCGGTCGCGAAGGCGGCGGCGCGGTGTTTGAGGAACCCGGGAAGCGCATCGTAATATGCCTGGTTGAACGGGTAGAAGTGAATCTGTGAAACATCCAAGCCTTCGTCGTCCCGGGCGATGACCATGGTGAACTGGTTGAGTGTGAACTCGCGCCTTGCACGTGGGTCGGGGGTTGGCTTCATGGAAATCATTGGAAGAACGAACTGAGCAGATTCCGAAAGATGTACCGGCTGGTCCGACCTGAGCGAGCCTAGCATCAGCCTTGTGGTCCCGATTGCTCCGCAGCCCACGAAGACCCGGTCGGCCGTGAATCGCTGGATATGGCCGCTCGACAGTTCCCGGGCGTGCACGACGGCCGTGTCGCCATCCTGTTCGACTCGCACCGCGAGCAACCCGCTGCGGTAGTCGATCCTCCCGTTTCGCCGGAAGCGATCGAAGCTGTGCGAGGCCGAGAAGATCAGCGACCGTGGGCACCCGGTCATGCACAGGCCGCAGAGCTGGCATTCGGGGGCAGCGAAGGCGAGCCGGGCGCGGCCTATCGTTATGCCGGTCGAGCGCACTCGCTCGCGGTGCCGGTGGTAGTTGGCCAGGACCATCTGTGTCCGCGGCGCCAGCGGCGGAAGCGGGTCCGGGGATCCGATGAGCGGAAACCACTCCTCGAGATCGTCGGACTCTCCAGCGAAAGGAATGTGACCCAGGATCGTCCGATAGTGCTCTTCCATATCCGAGAAGTCGACCGGCCATCCCTTGAACGTGGCGGCGCTGAAGGGCATGATTTGGGCCCCCCAGACATTGCTGAACCCGCCGTAGGCGCTCGATATGACCGCCGGGTTCACTCTGCCCACGGAATGGACGCCGTCGAGCTGGCCCTTGTTGGCAAACGGGAAATCGGATCCGTAGCTTCTCTTTTCAGGCAGCGAGTCGGACTGGACCCGCTTGGGCTGCAGGCTGACCCGGCGGACGTCCTCCTCATCCCAGTCGTCGACACGCAGCCTGGACAGCCTGGCTATTACCTCCTGGGTCTCCGCGTCCAGCACGGTGCCCGGATCGAACACGGTTATCTTCTCGTCCGGTTTTTCGGACAGCGCCAACACGGCGGCGGCTGCAGCCGGACCCGACCCGATGATTAGCGAAGACGGCATCTACTTCCCACGTCTAATGCCTTGCGCGGCTGCGTCCAGTATCTGCTTGTTGGCCTGTTGGCGCAGCCGGCGCAGGCGGCGCAGTAGAGCGATCCGGCCGGTGACATGGCCTGCCGCGGCAAGACCCACGCCAACGATTATTGCCGCGCATCGCGCCAGCCCGTGGGCGTCGCCCTTGGCCGCTTGCAAAATCTCGCGCGGAACGCCCCTGGTCAGCGCGTGCCAGACGAAGCGGGTCTCGGCACCCAGTGTGGCGGCGTCGCCCATCTGGGCAAAGGCCTCGACTTTCCCCTTGTTGACGAAGAAGCAGCGGCGCCAGAAGTACTTCCAGGTCGGCCGTGAGGCGGGCACAAAGTGGCGGACGGTCGCCGCCGGTTCATAGATGACTGCCTCGCTGCCCTTGATGTGCGCCACGCGGTGGCACATGTCCATGTCGTCGTGATGGTCGGAATGGAACCCTCCCACCTGCTCGAGGAGGGTCCGCCGCACCGACATGTTGGCTCCGATGAGGTGGGCCAAAGGGCCTCGGCTGGTCGGAAGGCCATCGTAAGCACATCCGAACACCCAGTCGAACTGTAGAGGGAACCAGCCCGGGCGGCCAACCTCGAACACCGGAATGGGACGCCCGCCGACGGCGCCGATGCGCGCGTCCTGGTACGGGGCGGTGAGAACCTCGAGCCAGTCCTTGTCGGCCGCCGCATCGTCATCCAGGAACGCCAGGATCTCTCCGGCAGCCGTCTCGGCTGCCGTGTTTCGGGCCGACCCGAGATGCCCGTCCCATTTGTTCTGGATCACCCGTATCGGGGGGGTGGATGCAGCGAAGTCAGCCCATTGGGCGGCACAACGGCGGAACAGGGGCTGGTCGACGCATACGATGATCTCGCAGGGCTGCAATGTCTGCTCCTGAGCCGAGGCCACCGACTTCAGCAGCAGTGCCCACCTGTCCGCAGTGTAGGCACAAATAATTACTGAGATCGTAGGGGGGCGGCGTTCGCTGCTGACGCCATCGTCGGACTGCCCGGTTTTCGATCGCGGCTGACCGGTTGTGACAACGTCAGCGCCGCAAGCGAGACCGATATTCGGGTTCCGGACGTGGCCCTCTTGGCCAACGCCAGTCGACGGATAGGATTGCGCAAGCTTCAGAATACGCATCTAGGATTTCTCCCGACTTGAGCTGCCAGTTTCTGTCCAAACTCTTGGATAGGGGTGCGATGGTCCTGGTTTGAAACGCCAGGCCTCACGCACTGGATCCGGCCTGCCCGGAGGGCGGTTCTCGCCACGGAAGATCACCAGGGCCCGCGTGCGCGGCGGGTCTGGCGGCGCACCGGCGTGACGCAAACCACCTCGCGTTACGCAGTCCGTATTTTGTCCGTTTCCGGTCGACAATCATCCCTCCACGTGACTCCTGTCGCAGGCACAGCGCAAGCGCCCCGAAGGACTACCCCTTCTGACCTCGCACAGGCGAGCGTCGATCGGGCATAGTAGTGCCTGGCCGCTTCCAGCCGCTCGAGTGGGGACCCGTGCTGTCAGCCATCTCCCAAATCAAATGTTCGGCGAGTCTCCGAAACCGCAGCGGGTGGAAACCATCCTTGCGCTGCGGGGCGCGCTGCTGCTTTGTCATCGTGGAGTTGTGAGCTGGCGTCCTTTTGAAATCGGCTGCGAGAACAACAATGCGCATCTGCCTCAATCTCGATCCGTCCCGGCTACTGCGATGGCACCTTTGGCTGGCAGAAGCGCTTGCTGAAGTGCCTGGCAACGAAGTCTCCTGCGCTTTGGTGGCCGGCCGCCGGCCGCTGCCGTTAGTCTGCCGTCTGCTCCTCGAACTCGAAAGACTGGTCTATGGCTTTCGCGGGAAGAGCGCCGTCGACCCGGTAGACGCGGCGCTGCGGCGCCTGCCGCCGCCTCCGGCCGACCAGGTGGATGTGGTGATCGATTTGAGCGGGCTGGGATCGCTCCCGGCGGCGCGGCGCGTGCTCACTCCGGTATTCAACGGCGCACCCGGCGAGATCGGAGTCATGGCGGCCTGGGTGAACAATCAGGATCTTCTCGTCGAGCTGCACGACACGGCTCGCCCGTTGTGGCCGTGGACGGCGCGCCTGGCCAGCGCGGACCATGAAGTGCTGGCAATGAGGCTCGACAGCGCCCTTTCCTGCGCTGTGCCACTAATCCTCAAAGCCCTGCGCGAGGAAACCGGTTCAACTACGCACGGTATCTCCGGTCCACGGAAGGCAGTACCTTCATTTGGCGCGCTTTCGGCTCTGGCAAGGGCGACCGGCACGGTTGCATCGAAGGCGATCGGGGCTTTGGACATCCTACCGCCCCTCGCCAGAATGTCCAAAGCCCCGATCGCCTTCGATGCAACC
>NZ_RZOF01000181.1:0-12409 GCF_003998955.1 Mesorhizobium sp. M4B.F.Ca.ET.017.02.2.1
GCGCTGCCGCTCGAACCGCCCGGCGGCGTCGGCTTCGATCCGGCGCATGCCGCATCTACCGGCGCGCGCTATCATGGGCGGATCGTCTCGGTCCGCGACGCGGTGCACGGAGGATCGGACCCGGAGGAGATCGAGATTGCCCGGCCGCAGCCAGTGCTCTTGGCGCCGGGCAAATCGGTCGGCGGCTACACCGCCCTGCCCGTCGCCGATGTCAAAGGCGTGCGCGCCGATGGCGGCGTCTCGCTGGATGAGGCGTTCCTGCCGCCGACCCTGATCACGGGCGCGGTGGCCTGGTACCGGCAATTGCTTCTGGAAGTCGTCACCGGCCTCGACCAGATCGCCGAGGCGCATGGCAAGATGGTGATGGGCGGGCCCGGGCGCAGCGTGGAGGACCTGTTGATGCTCCACCTTGCCAATGCGGCACGGCCGCGGCTGGCGCACATGCTGGCGCAGGACGTCTTCCACCCGGCCGAGCTCTACCTGGAGCTTGCCGGCCTCGCCGGCGAGATGGCGACCTACGGTTCCAGCTCGCGACGGCTGGGCGAATTGCCGGCCTATGACCACATGGCCCCCGGCCCCGCCTATTCGGCGCTGGCCGATGCCTTGCGCTCGCTTATCCTGAGCCTGCGCTACATCGAGCCCAAATCGCGCGCGCTGCCCGTCATGCGGCATTCGACCAATGTCTGGAAGATCCGCATCGACAATCCGAAGTTGCTGGTGGCGAGCCGCATCGTCATCCGCGTCGGCTCCGAGCTGTCGGAAGATGCGCTGCGCAAGATCTTCGTCAATCAGGCGACGGTCGGCGCGGCCGACCAGTTCGAGGGCCTGTGGAAATCGCGCCTGCCCGGCATCCCGCTGAAGCCGCTCCATTCGCAGCCGCGCGAAATCCCCTACGACGGCGACCGGCTGTGTCTCGAGCTCGATCAGAAGAGCGAGCATTGGGCCTCGCTGCTCGACGCCCCCGGCTTCGTCATCGGCGTCTCGGGTGTCTTGCCGAGCGAGCCGCAGGTCGACTGCTATTCGGTGAACAGGTGAGATCATGAGCCGGGATGATCCCTTCGGACTGTCGGAGGATCGCGAACGCACGCGCATCAGGCTGACCGGCGCCCAGATGCCGCGGCCGACGGCGCCGATGCTGACGGGTGTGCCTATCAAGCGCTCGCGCACCCATCCCAATGCGCTCATCAACGCCTTTGCGCCGCTGCTCGAATTCGCGCCCGAGCTCGAAAGCGCGCTGGCGCCGGAGAACCCTGAAACGTTGCGCACGCGTCTGCTCGAAGAGCTGGTTCGGGCGCGCGATGCCGCCATGACGTCGGGATCGTCTCTGGAGCGCGCCGATCAGGCGGCCTGGGTGGTGGCGGCGCTTCTCGACGACCTCGCGCTCAACACGCCCTGGGGCGGCGCCAGCGCGTGGCCGCGCCAGCCGCTGGTGGTCATGCTGCGCGGCGACGTCGATGCCGGCACCCAGTTCTTCACGCGCCTCGACGAGCTGGAGCGCCACCCGAACCGGGACCGCGAGCTATTGGAACTGCAGTACCAGTGCCTGGCGCTTGGCTTCCGCGGCAAATACCGGGTGCCCGGCCGCTCCGGCGACCGCTCGCTCAATGCCGTTCGCGTGGCGGCGGCGCGCTTCCTGCGCGATGCCGACGCCGAGGGCGCGCCGCTGTCGCCACATTGGAAAGGCGTGATCGCCTCGGACGAGCCGCAGCGCTTCATCGTGCCGATCTGGGTGATGGCGCTCACCGCCGCAGTGATCGCCACTGTGGTCCATATCGGGCTCTCGATGGGGCTGAGCAGCCAGGGCGTCGAGCTCTCGGCGCTGGTCCGGGCGCTGCCGCCGCCTGCGCGCGCCGACATCACTCGCGCCGCGCCGAAGGTTGACGCGCCTGCGCCGCCCGAGCCGGAGCCAGTCGATTTCGCGCTGCTGCCGGAATTCAAGGCCGAAGCGCCGGACGACCTCAGGGGGGCGCTCAGCGGCACCGAGAGCGTGTCGCTGGCCAAGCTGGTCATCCAGGCCTCCAACCCCGAATTGTTCCAGTCGTCGCGACCGACACTGACACCAGGCTTCGAGCCACTGGTCGAATCCATCGCCAAGGTCATCCTCGCCAACCAGGAGCTGATCGGAAACATCACCGTCGTCGGCCACACCGACAACGTGCGCCTGCAACGATCCAACCCGCTGTCGACCAACCAGCGGCTCTCGGAAGCGCGGGCCGAGACCATAGCCGACCTCCTGGTGCGGGCCGGCGTGCCGCAGGAGCGTATCCATTCCGAAGGGCGCGCTGAGACCGACCCGGTGGCCGACAACTCGACACGCGAGGGCCGCGCGCTCAACCGGCGCGTCGAGGTCCTGGTCGAGAAGAGGCTCTGAGATGTTCATCCTGCGCTTCCTCTGGGCTGTGCTCACATCGCGCTTCCTTTGGACGCTGATCGGCATCGCGCTGCTTTCGCTGGTCATCTGGATCTTCGGCCCGATCGTCCAGGTCGGCCCCTATTCGCCCTTCGATTCCGACAATGTGCGCATCGGCATGATCGCCGGGCTGATCATCCTGTGGCTGATCTGGCTGATCATCGCCCAGCGCCGCGCGATCCGCGCCAACCGCATGTTCGTCGCCGAGATCGCGGCGCCGGCGGCGGAGAAGCAGCTCACCCCCGGCGAGGAAAGCGTCGCCGCCGTCGGCGCCAAGTTCGCCGATGTGATGGCCGAGCTGAGGCGCCGCAAGCTCGGCGGCCGCAAATTCCTGCGCGAAATGCCCTGGTATGTGATCGTCGGGCCGCCGGCGACCGGCAAGACCACGGCGCTGCGCCAGTCCGGCCTGAACTTTCCGATCGACCTCACCGACGACCTGCAAGGTGTCGGCGGCACGCGCAACTGCGACTGGTTCTTTTCCGAAAACGCGGTGCTGATCGACACCGCCGGCCGCTACGTCCAGCAGGAAAGCCAGCCGGATGTCGACGCGACCGAGTGGCTGGGTTTTCTCGACCTGCTCAAGAAGCACCGCGGCCGCCGCGCGCTGAATGGCGTCATCGTCGCGCTCTCGATCGACGCGCTCTCGGAAGGCGACGAAGCCATCAAGGCGCACGGCCGCAAGATCCGCCGCCGGCTGGCCGAGCTCAACGACCGGCTCGAAATCCGCCTCCCTGTCTACCTGATGCTGACCAAGGCCGATCTGATCAAGGGCTTCGAGGCGTTCTTCGGCGGCCTGTCGACCACCGCGCGCGAACAGGTGTGGGGGACGACCTTCGCGCTCGACGCCCGCGTCGACGCCAAGACCATCGAGAAGGAAATCGCCACGCTGGCGACCGAACTCGAGCGGCGCCTGGTGCCGCGTCTTGAGGACGAAGACAAGCTCGCCACGCGCGCCGAGATTTTCCGCTTCCCGGCCCAGCTCGCGAGCCTTTCCGAACCGATCCAGGTGCTGATCGAGGCGATGTTCGGCGAAAGCCGCTACGAGGAAGCCGCCTGGCTGCGCGGCCTTTACCTGACGTCGGCGACGCAGGAAGGCGCGCCCATCGACCGGCTGACCGCGGCGTTGTCTTCATCGTTCGGTCTTCCGCCGCGCCGCGCCATGCCCGCGCCAAGGGTCGAGAAGCGCAGCTTCTTCCTGCGGAATCTGCTGACCGAGGTGATCTTCAAGGAAGCCGGCCTCGGCACGTTCGACCCGCTGGCGCAGCGCCGCCGCGCCTGGATCTGGCGCGGCGCCGCCACCGCCTGCGCGGCAGCGGCGTTGCTGGCCGCCGGCCTGTTCTCCTGGTCCTACTACGATAACCGCACCGCTATCACCGCGCAGGCTGGCCAGTTCGAGGCGCTGCAGGAGCCGCTGACCGCCGTCACCGCCGCCCCGGCATCGGTGGAGCAGCCGGCCATCGACGGCGCGCTGGCCGCGATGGACGAGGTCGCGAATGCCCGCACCGCGCCGCCGGACGCGCCGCATGACCTGCTCGGGCCCTCGGCCTCGGCGGAATTGGTGCGCGCGCAGGCCGACACCTACGATCATGCGCTGCGCAACGTCCTGGAACCCCACATGGTCGCGCTGCTCGAGGCGACCATGTGGCGGCAGATCCGCGATCCGGACTTCATGCTGGGCGCGCTGAAGACCTATCGCATGATGACCGGCCTGTCGCAGATGGACACCGACTTCGCGCAGGGCTGGTGGGTCAACAGCCTGCCCGAATTCGCGCCCTCGCCGCCTTTCCCGAGCCCGGACGCGGAAGAGCACCAGTTGGCCGCGATCCGTCGCATGGCGGTCGACGACAACTACATCGCGCCCGACAAGGAACTGGTCGCCGAGGCACTGAAGACGGTGTGCACGATCTCGCTGCCGGCGCGCGCCTACAAGCAGTTGCTGGCCGATCCGGAAGTGGCGGGGGTGAAGGAATGGATCCCGGCCAATTTCGCCGGGCCGAACGGCGCCAAGGTGTTCGCACGGCGCTCCGACAAGACGTTGCGCGTCGGCGTTCCGGGCGCCTTCACCTATGCCGGCTTCCACGATGCCGTTCTCGACCGGGTCGAGGACGTGGCCGCCCAGGCGGCACTCGATCGGGCAGTGTTCGCCGGCGGCTGCTCGGAGAATTCCGAAACCTCCGTCTCGGCGCTGTCCGAGGACATACTGAAGCTCTACTACGACGACTACATCGCGCAATGGGACAGCTTCCTGCGCGATATGCGGCTCGCGCCGTTGGCCGACCTCAATGTCGCCAGCGAGAACCTCAAGGACCTTTCAAGCGCCGATTCCGCGCTGAAGCGCCTTTTGACCGCGGTGGTTCAGGAGACCGACCTTACCCGGTCCGACGAAGCCCCGGCCGACGACAAGGCGGCCGCGAAGGGCGGCTCGAAACTGCTCGGCAAGCTCGGCAAGCTGGGCAAGGTCGTCAAGACCGGGGCAAAGCTGCTGCCGCGCGCCGGTTCTGCCGACAAGGTGGACCTGACCGGCAGCCTGGTGGCCGAACACTTCAAGCCGCTGAAGGGCGCGATCGCCGAGGTCGACGGCCAGCCTCCGGCGCTCGACGCTGCGGTGGTGGCGCTGACGGCGCTTTCCAACGTGCTGCAGACGGTGACCGCCAATCCCGACCCGCAGGACGCCATCAAGAAACAGGGCGGCCTGGCCGAGCTCACCGGCGCCGTCGCCAGGCAGGCGCAGATCCTGCCCGACCCGATCGACGACTGGCTCGGCGGCATCGCCGGCGACACCAGCGGCCTGACGCAGAAGGCCGTCACCAACGAGCTCAACGCCATCTGGCGCGCCGACATCCTGCCGTTCTGCCAGGCGGCGCTCAACGACCGCTATCCGTTTAGCCCCGAGAGCGCGGTCGACGTCAATGTCCGCGACTTCGCCCGCCTGTTCGGACCGGCCGGCATGATCGACGCTTTCATCAACGACCATTTGATCAGCTATGTCGACACCGCCAGCCAGCCCTGGAAATGGCGTGCCGACTTCGGCCTCGACCCTGCGGCGCTGGCGGCGTTCGAACAGGCCAGGCACATACGCGACGATCTCTTTCCCGGCGGGACGGGACCGGTGATGAGCTTCACGCTGGAGCCGAAGGACCTGTCGCCCAATGTCACGCGCGTGACGCTCAATCTCGACGGCCAGAACCTCGTCTATTTCAACAACGCGACGCGGCCGCAACCGATGACGTGGCCCGGCAAGGACGGCACCGGCGTGATCTCGCTCGCCTTCCAGCCGGTCGACGGCTCGCCCGAAATCATGCTCAACGAGACCGGCAGCTGGGCGTGGCTGAGGATGCTGCGCGCCGGCCGCTTCACCGGCACCTCGCTGGCCGACGTCTACAGCCTGCGCCTCGGCACCAAGGGCATGTACGCCGATTTCGAGCTCAAGGCGGCAAGCGTCGAGAACCCCTACAACCTCGAAATGTTCAAGAAGTTCACATGTCCGCCGCAGATATGAACACCGGTTTTTTCGGCAAGATTCCGGGGACCGGAGATTTCGTCTCCGCAAACCTGCCGCGGACTTTCATCGACCGCTGGGATCGCTGGATGTCGATGGAGCTGCGTGCCCGGCCCGATGAGGGTGAGCTTGACCAGCGCGTCTGGCGCTTTGTTGTCCGGGCCGGGATTTTTGGGGACCAGTCCTGCGCCGGTGTCTGGCGCATGAGCGAGGACCGCGTTGGCCGCCGTTATCCCTTCGCGATCGTGCGGCTAGGCCCGCCGCCGGATCCTGCCAACAAGTGGTTCGATACGCTGGCTGAACTGCTCCAGCGCTGTGTGGACGAACATTTCTCGCACACACGGCTGGAAGACTATCTTCAGGAATTGGAGGCACCTATCGCAGGTGACGACACGCGCGGGATCGCGTTCTGGAGTGACGATTGGGAGGTGAGGGAGTTCAGATTCGCCGACATCCACGATCTCGCGGCCAACGCCCTGCCGGCCATGCGCGCGGCGCGGACTGAAGTCGGGGCACGCTGATCATGGGCAACAGCGTTTACGCCGATGGCATGGGCTTCTTTCACCAGGGTAGCAATGGGAAGGGCATCGCGCCTGGCGACGTCTGCCTGTCACCGCCTACTCCACCCGGAGTCCCGGTGCCGGTTCCGTATGTCAACATGCTGTCGGCAAGCGATCTCACCAAGGGCAGCAAGAGCGTAAAGATACAGGGCAATCCGACCGCGCTGGAGAGCTCTTCGGAAATCGCTACCAGCACCGGCGACGAGCCGGCCACACAGGGTCTTGGCGCCGGCGTCGTAACCCACAAGATCAAGGGCAAGGGCGCGTTCAAGCTTTGGTCGTTCACGGTGAAGGTGGAGGGCAAGGGCGTCGATCGCCATGGCGACCCCATGGGCCAGAACGAGATGAGTGACCCGCCCAACTGCATCGACAGTTCGGCGCTGGTGAATTTCTTCAAGAGTCTCCCAAAGGGAGACCGCTTGAGGAAGTGCGCGCGCAAATACAATGGCCGCAAGCACCGCCCGAGCCGGAAGTCGAAACAAGCCAAGAAGGTAAACGGGAAGGTCTGCTGGGAATGCCAGCGCGACCTGGCAAACATGAAAAAGCGGCTGGCGAACGGCGCCAAGCTGCAAACCAGGATCGCCAGGCTAGAGGCCAAGATCAACAAGCAGAAAACCAAGGGGCACTATATGATCCACGACCACCAGCCGCCGCTGGTGGTCGCTTGGAAAATGGGCGGATGCCACATGGGCGCGGCGGCGTTCAAGAAGCACTTCTCGAAACCGGAAACCGTCAAGCCGCACTGCACCAGCCACCAGCGAAGCCAAGGCTCAAAAGCCAGGGCGTTTTCCAAGCGCATGAACGCATCACACTTCGCATAGGGGAAAACCAAATGGCTGCACTCGACGACGTTCAGACCCGCTACGTGGCAGAGTTGCGCGCCATCGCACCCGAACTTCGCGCCTGGTGGAAACATATGTGTGCCCTGAGGGGCGAGCAAACCATGCTCACCAGATGGCCAACTGGCATTTCAGGCCATCCGCGCACGCTTGCCGTCTTCCGAAAATACTACTTTGAAATCGAGGCGCTAAACGACGAGGCGATCCTGGATGAAGGGGAGGAAAATGAGGACGACGATGACGATGTTACCGAGGATATGTGGGGCGAGGACGACGACGACGAGGGGGCCGACATTGGCGACCACGCGGAGCTGTTGATCTACGACATAGAAGAGCTGGCGCCCGATATTTACGAGCTTGTCGACGGCATCTGCTACGTGCCGGTCGGTCTGACCCCGGATGAGGACCCTGTGTGACATGGCACTGATCACACTTTACAGCACCGAGGACGGAATAGAGAGACTGCTGACGCAGCCGGGTGACGTGCGCGCTCAGGCTGTACCTTTCGCCGACATTCCATTGGAACAGGCTTCGCCGGAACACCGCCAGGCGTTTGCCGACTATGTCAACGATCTGAAGCTCGCCTATGACATCGCCGAAGCCTGGTGGGAAGATACGATCGAGACCCAGAAAGACCTTGGCCTCAGCCAGAAAAAGGCGATCGCCGAGGCCTTCGACGAGCGCCTCGCGGGTCCCGCATCCAACCCTCATGTGGTCTGGGCCGTTCGTGGCTACTGGATGGAATGCGACCGCATCAACAGATTGGTCGGAAGCGGCAAGGCGGTTCCACCCGAAAAACTGCTCCTCAAATGGCTGATCGAGGCAGGCGAGACGGATCTCGTCAGGCTGATCGCGTGTATGCCCTACTGGCCGGTCGGGATCGATGAGAAGGGAGAGTGGTGCTGAACCATGGCCTTTGACGTCTGGCTCGAAAACCGTACACCTTTCGCCGCTGCCACCCACGTGCAGATGAGTGCCGACGGCCAGGAGGTATTGCTGGCGATGTTTTCCGCGAGCTTCGAAGCGCCGGGTCAAAATGCCGAACTGAAGCCCGCGGACGAGCAGCTGCCCGTGACTTTCGGCGATGTGCCTTTCGGCGATCCGACCCTGTCCTCCAACCGCTACGAGGCCGATATCGTGCCGAAGAAGCCCTTGGCCGAAGTTATCGTCAACGGCACAGCCCATGCGCCGAACGGCAAGCCGATCCGCGAGATGCAGGTCGGCCTGAGTATCGGCAGCGTTCGTAAAGTGCTGAACGTCGTCGGCGACCGCGTCTACGAAGCCGGCAGCTACAGCGCGCCGCATCCGTTCAGAGCCATGCCGATCGTTTACGAACGCGCCTATGGCGGCACCACGCCGGATGGGAAGATGGAACTGCGCAATCCGGTCGGTGTCGGGTTTCATCAGGCCCGGTCGGCCGACCCGGCGGTCAAGACGCAGGCCCCCAATATCACCTATCCGGGAGAACCTTTCCTCAGCCCTTCCGACCGCCCGAAGCCTGCCGGATTTGGCGCGCTGGGTCGCGGCTGGCAGCCACGCATCGGCTATGCCGGAACATACGACCAGGCATGGATCGACACGCAATGGCCCTTGCCGCCGGCGGATTTCGACCTGCGATATAATCTCTGTACCGCGCCCGACCAGCACTTGCCGCAATTTAGCGGCCGCGAGACCGTATCGCTGATTGGCCTCACCGCGACCGGACGGTGGGACTTCCGGCTGCCTCGCATCGTGGCTCCGATACGACTGGTATATGACGACCGTGTCGAGGAACACGCTTTCCACGCCGATACCGTCATCATCGAGCCTGATCTGTGGCGCGTATCGCTGAAGGCACGCCTTGCGCTGATAACGAAACGCAACGCCCCTGCCCTGCGCGAGATCGTTTTCGGTCATGTCTCGCCGGTTCTCCTCAGCGCAGTGCGCAAGCGCAAAGCCTATTTGAATCCGCTCGGCGGTGACGGCACGCTGCGCGGCCAACCGGTTTGGCAGCCATGAAACGGCCACTCTATGTCGTGGGTAGTGGCGCGGTGACCGCTGCCGGGCTCGACGCCAGGCAGACGCTTGCGGCAATCCGGGCAAGCCTTTCGGCTTTCGAGGAGATGACCCTGGCTGAACCTTTCGGCGCTGTTCAGATCGTCTCGCGGATTCCCACGCATCATCAGCTACGTCGCACCCAGGGGAAATGGCTGGTCAACATGGCGGCGCGGGCAGCCAAGGAAGCATTCCGCACCGGCGCGCGCGCCTCGGAAGCAACCGCTATCCTGCTCACGCCGCCCGAAAGCTTTCGCAAGCACCCAGCCTATGAGGATATTGCGCCGCCGGAGTTCCTGGCTGCGGTGATCAAGGCTACCGGACAGCGTTTTCATGCGGGTTCGCGCGCTGTCGACGGCGGCGCGGCCGCAAGCATCGGCCTGCTCGAACGTGCCCGGGAAATCATGGAGCGGCAAGGTGTCGAGCAGGTTCTGCTCGGTGGCGTGGATAGTCTCGTCAACGATACGGATCTGGCCCGACTGGAACAGGCCGGGCGCCTCAAGGGAGAAGACAACGCGCAGGGCCTTGTTCCGGGGGAGGCCGCAGCCTTCGTCCGGCTGACCCTCAATCCCGAAGGGGGATCACCTGTCCACGCCACCATCCACGGCGTCGGTGTGTCGGAGGAAAAGGATAGCGTTCTGTCGGATCGTTACAGCCAAGGCCGAGCCTTGCTCGCCGCCCTGCATGACGCAGTCAGGGGATCCGGTCCGTCCGAGTCCGACATCGATTTCGTCGTCAGCAACAGCAATGGCGAGCGTTACAGCGGCCTGGAGCAGTTGATAGCGCGACCGCGTTTCTACCGCACACGCCGCGAAAGGCTGCCGACCGCCTATCCAGCCATGACTATCGGTGATATCGGCGCTGCCGGCGGAGCGCTCGCGCTGATGCTTGCGGCCGACAGTTTTCTCAACGACTACGCGCCGGGCCCCACGGTTGCCTGCGAACTCTCCTCCGAGAATGGATTGCGGGCGGCTGCGGTTATGGCCCGCATGACCAAGCGATAAAGTTGGAGCCGTTCACAGGTTGCCGCTTGAGTTCGATGCTTTCGAAATTACATCCATGCAGGAAATCGGCGTGTGCAGCGCCAATCCGCCAGCGACGCGGAGGGTGTAGCGATTGCCGTACGCAAGGCCTCGAGCCGTATCCGTCGCATGGACCTGAACGGACGGTGATCGCGTCCGCCGCGCCCTTCATCCCACCACGCTGCAACGCGATCGGCCGCCGGCAGCGAGCTGCCGTCGAGATGGGCAAACTCCTTGCCAAGTACAGCAGGATCGGCAGCGAAAAGACCTGTGTCGCCAAAATCCACCTCGAAGAGATCACGAAGCGCCGCACCTGCAGCGGACGCCAGTTCTGGATCGCGCATCTTCTCGATCAGCCATGGCATGACCGCACGGTCGCCAAACAGGCCGACCGATGCCGTGGCCGCGATGCGCGAGATGGGCTGTTCGAGACGCGACTGCAGCCAGGCCTTGCCGGCCTTCAGCGGTGTCGTCATTAGGCGCAACTCCATTGCCGCCCCCGCAAGGTCCGCCTCCGTCAGCAGGATCTTGTCGACCACCGGATGCGCGGATCGGGCCTCGCCAAGCAGGCAAGCAGCGAAGGCGGCCGCAAGACGTTCTTTCGCGGTCTCGCCATCGAGGCCAGTCAAGACTGCCGGAAGGAGGTCGCGCCGCTTCAGCGCGCCGGCGAGCCGTACGGCGCGCCAACGGACGCCCGCGTCGGAATGGCTGACCAGATGATGCAGGCGCTCGCCCGGATCGACACGATTATGCCACAGCGCAGACAGCCCTAGGCAGCGAAGCCGCGCATCGCGGGTGTCCAGCCACTGCGCCACGAACGGCCGAAGGTTTTCGCGCGGCGTGCGCGCGATCGCACCTGACAGGCTCGATATACCGGCTTCACCCAGGCTTGCGCTGGCGTCGATCGCGGAGCCTACCAGCTTAGCATCGCCCCAACGCATCGCCAGAGTGCCGAGTACGAAGAGTTCACCCGGTTTGGCGTAGTCGGCAAAGAGCGCGTGGGCAGAAACCCAGCCGGCGTTGCCGGCAGCCATCAGTCCTTCCAGGTTGGCTTCGAGACGCTGGTCAATGCGGCCTATATCGGTCTCGTCCAGAATTGGACCATCGATCTCCTGGCGGCGACGCAGCCAGAGAAATGCTGCGTCCTCGGCATGCTGGTCCACAATGGCCGGGATGGTCGCGATGCGATGCATCGGCATGCCTCAGTTGAGATGCACGGCCCCGCCGCGAATGCGATTGGTGCCGCTGGCCTGGCTGGTCAACTGGGTGCCACGAATGGTGACGCGGCCATTCTTCTCCAAGATGATCGATGCCAGGCCGCAGCGCAGTTCTATACGCTCGTCACCGTTGATGACGATGTGCTGGCCGTCACGGACGACTTCGAGGCTTCTTCCGGGGCGGGCGGGATCGACAATGCGACCGACCACCAGTGGTCGCATCGGGTCGCCGCCCTCGAAGAGCAGGGCCAGTTCGGACCCGATGGCCGAGGCGTCCAGTTCCGTGAGGCTGCGCGCGGCAATCGCGGTCTCGCGCGGATTGCCGACAAAAACGACGAGTGGCGCCCCGCCTTCGAAACCGATCAGCAGGCCGATCACGACGCCGTCGATACGCTCCAGCACTTCCATGGTGACGTCCTCAATTGTTGTTGATCGTGCTTCCCTTGACGACGACGTCGCCATCGGCCTTGAGGGTGATCTTGCCACTGCCCAGGAGCGAAATATCCTTGCCGTCGGCAACGATGGTGCCATCCTTTTTCAGGATGATCGAGGCCGACCCGCATTTGAGCGTGATCGAGTCGCCCGCCTCTATCACCAGGTTTTTGCCGACCTTGATCGAACTGTCTTCCGCGACATCGATGCCGCTGCCCTTGCCGACCTTGAGCATGTGCCCGCCATCGATCTCGGTCGCGTCATCGGCGCCAATTTTTGCCGATCTGGCTTTGCCGATCTGCGATGACTGAGCGCCACCGACGGTGAAGCTCTGATCAGCGCCGACATTGACGGTCTGAGCTGCCGCAATGTTCCAGCTGTCGGCCGCCCCTATGT
>NZ_RZOF01000182.1:0-12393 GCF_003998955.1 Mesorhizobium sp. M4B.F.Ca.ET.017.02.2.1
AACCACGAGCACATTCTGTTCGGCTCGCTGCAGGCCGATCCCGACCATCGCGCCAGCGAGCCGTGCCTCGGCGCTGCTTTGCATCGAGGACACCAGCAACACAAAGGGTTTGGGGTGGTCGCTCAGGCGCCCGAGGATCTGCCGCATCAGCCTCAGCACGGCCAGCGACAGCGTTTCGTTGCCGGTCTCGAACAGCGACTTCCTCATCGCCTTGATGTTTGCAAGCGCCGCGCCCCCGGCGACCCCGGGCAAGCGGTATTCCCCGAAATCGGCCGGCACGGGCAGCGATCGGGGCTTGGCCTGCGGGCCATCCTTGGCTGGATCGACCGCCTGCGGAGCGTCCCGCCGTTGGATCGACGGATCATCCTGCGGCCGGCCGACCGGGCCCAGCGTCAGCGCGAGGCCGCATCCGGCCATGAGGCCAAGAAGGACGCTCACCGGCAGCAGCAGGGCCGGCTTTGGCCAGGTCGGCTGCAGCGGCGGCGCGGCGGCGCTTATGGTGCGCGCCTCGGATGTCTGGACACCCTGCAGCTGCGATGTTTCCTGCGCGCGCTTGAGGAAGTCGTCGAGCACGGTGCGGGCGGCCTGGGCCCTGGAGTCCAGTTGCCGCAACTGCACCTGCGCCAGGCTGGAGTCCTGCGACTGCTGGCGCAGAGCTTCGAGCTTGTCCTGCAGCTTTGCGGCATTCTGGACGGCGAGATCGTAGTTGGCCTTCAGCTGCTGCCTGATGCGTATCGCCTCTCCGGCCATGAGCCGGTTGATGCGATCGAGTTCGGATCTCAGGCGTCCGATCGCCGGATGGCGCGGCCCGTACATGGTTTCGAGGTTGGCGAGCTCGGTGGCGCGCTGATTGTAATCGTCGCGCAGATTGGCGGCCGCGTTCGAGGAGAGTATCTCCGAAAGCTTGGCGAGGCCTGCCGCGGAGGTGCCTGCCGCCAGCGCCTGATTGTATCTGTCCTTTGCCTTGTCGGCGTCACCCTGCGCGGCGATCAGCTGCGTCGTCAGCTGGTCGAGCTGCGATTGCAGCGTGCCGCCGTCGGTCGGATCAACGATCCTGTGCTGCGATTTGAAATCCTCGACGGCGCGCTCGGCGTCGCTGACGTCCTTCTGCAGGCCCTTGATCCTGTTGTTGAGAAGGGAGTTCACATCGTCATTGGCGGTTTCGCGCTCGCCGGCGAGGCTCGCCTTGTAGCGGTCGACGATGGCGTTGGCGAGGCGGGCCGCCTTCTCCGGCGACGGCGAGGTGAAGGAGACATTGATGACATAGGTCAGCCCTTCGCGCTCGACCGATACCGCTTTCTGGAAACGCTTGAATGCCGCGTCCTGCGAGGAGGTCCCTCCGAACAGGGACATGAGGCGCGATACCGGCCCGCGGGATGAAAACTCGGGATCGTTCTGGAGCTTCAGGCTGTCGAAGACGGTGCCCAGCAGGTCCTGCGATTCGATGACGAAGACCTGGCTTGCGATGGCGGCGCTGTCGGCCCCGATGCCCGGTAGGACGTTGTTGAAATTGGTCGCGCGCGCGTCGCGCGGATCGATCAGGATCGAAGCGGTCGCGGTGTAGCTGGGGCTCGTCACGGCAAGGTAGAGCAGCGCCAAAAGCAGCGCCGCGCCGGTGATGGCAAAGACCAGCAGGCGGCGCCCCCAAAGGATGGCCCACAACGGTCCGATATCGAACAATGGCGGAAGAGCGCGATCGTCGATCCTGGCTGGCTTCATTACCTTTCCCCTGCAGAGGCGCGGCGTCCCGACACCACTCTACACGGTCCAGTATTCAGGATTAACGTTAGCCTTTCGTTAAGGTTACCGAGGTGCTTATGCGATTCATTTCGCGCTAACGGTAACCATGAGCAGCGTTCGCGCTGGCGCGGTTGCGGGCTTTTGCTTTATTCAGGGGGCAGGTTTCAGCGTCGGCTCGCCTGCCGCGGGGGTTAGGCAAGTTGATTGCTGCAGGGGCCGACGTTGAGTGAGAATCAAGCCGATCGCGACGCCGTGGCCGGGAGCGCCAGCCCCGCGGCCGGCATGCGCATGCCCATCGTGGCGCTCGCCAAGAGCGGCGCGGTGGCCGGCGTCATCAAGCTTGCCAGCGCCGGCCTGTCCTTCCTGATGTTCGTCGCCGTCGCGATGGTGATGGACGGACGGCAGTTCGGCCTCTACAGCGCGACCTATGCCGGCGCCAGCCTGGTGTCTTTCTTTGCCTCGGTCGGCCAGCAGAGCACCGTGCTCAGGTTCTGGCCGCAATATGCCGGGCTTGGCGATCTCAACTCCGCCCATGGCATGATGGCGCGCGCCATTCTGGTGGCGCTGGCGGGGCTCATAGGCTCCAGCCTGTTGATCCTGCTGGTCGGATTCCTGCCGTTCATCGGCAAGGGCACGCCGGAATGGTTCTCGCTGTGCCTGGCGGCCGCAGTGCTGTCCTTCTCGCTCGGCTGGTCGGAGTTCACGTCCGGCGCCTTCCGGGCCAAGAACGCGCTGATATCCGGCCTTTTGCCGCGCGATATCATCTGGCGCGCGGCGACGATCGGCATCCTTTTCGTCTGCCATTTCATGCGCGTGGAGATGAGCGCGGTCGAGGCGACCTGGCTGACCGCCCTGCTGCTCATCCTGTCGGTCGTTCCGCAGACAGTGCGACTGGTGCGCGACACGGCGCGCGCGGAACGCGGCCCGCTGAGCGAAGGGCAGAAGCAGGAATTCAAGACGGTGACGCTTGGCCTGTGGGGCGTCACCTCGCTGCCGCCGGCGCTCGGGCAGGTGAGCACCCTGCTTGTGGCCATGATCCTCGGACCCGAGGCCGCTGGCGCGATCTTCGTCGCCGACCGAACGACGCGTTTCGTGGCGCTTGCGCTCAACGGTATCAACCAGGCGCTTGCGCCGCAGATTTCCAGCGCCTTCTACAGCGGCGACAGGGCGCATGTTCAGCGCATCACCAGCCTCGCCGCGCTCGGCAGCTTCGCGATCGCGCTGTGCGTGCTCGCGGCATTCTGGATCCTGGGCGGCTTCATCCTGTCGATGTTCAATCCGGCCTACGCCACGCCGACCATGCGGGCGACGCTCGTCATCTTCGGCATCGGCGCGACGTTCGGCACGGCTTGTGGCCCGATCGAGGTGCTGCTGCAACTGACCGGCCTGCAGCATGCGCTGTTCAAGGTACTGGTCGTCGTCAACGCGCTCGGCCTCGGCGCCACCGCCGTGACGACCTACTTCTTCGGCCCCATCGGCGCGGCTGTCAGCATCGCCGGCACGGTCATCGCCTGGACCGCCATTGCCGTGTCGATCGCCAAGCGTAGAATAGGCATCGATCCATCGGTCTTCGGCTTCACTATGGGAAGGCCGGCGCTCGCCGCCCGCGTGGCGCTGAAGGGGCGTATGTGAGGATCATCCAGGTCCAGACCCAGGCCGAAGCGGCCGGCGCGCAACGCATTTCCGACATGGTGGGTGAAGGCTTGCGGGCTCGCGGGCACGATGTGCGCACCGTTTTCATGTACAGGAAGACGGACGCCTTCGATGGCGATCCGCACGCGGATTTCGTCCTTGCCGAACCCCCGAAAGGATTGCCGGGACAGGTCCGCGCGGCCATCGGCCTTGCTGCCTATCTGCGCGCGGCGCGGCCGGATGCGGTCATCTCCTACCAGCACTACGGCAACATCTTCGGCACGATCGGCGCCCGGCTGGCCGGTGTCCGGCACATCGTCGCCAACCAGAGCGGTGCGCCGCAGACCAAAGGGGTGATGGGCCTGCTCTCGCGGATCGACAGACTGATGGGGGTGCTCGGCCTCTACCAGGCGAATGTCGTCAACTCGGCCTGGACGCAAGCGCAGTTCGATCGCTATCCGCAAGCCTATCGGCGGCGGATCCGGCGCATCGATCACGGCGTTCCCGCACCAGCTGATGATTTCGACAAGGCGGCGGCACGCGCCGCCTTCGGCTTGCCCCGCGATGCCTGGCTCGCCGTCTCGTCCGGGCGCCTGACGCAGATGAAGAACCAGATCGCGCTGGTTGGGGTGCTCGAGCGGCTTCCCGATGTCCATGTGGCGCTTGCCGGCGTCGGACCGGAGCGGGACGCGCTCGTCGACTTTGCCGGAAGCAGGGGCCTGGCGGACCGGCTGCATCTGGTCGGCGAGGTTCCTACGGCGCGCATTTTCGAATTCCTCGCTGCGGGCGATGCCTATGCGTTTCCATCGACGACCGAGACCTTTGGCCTTGCCTGCGTCGAAGCGGCGATTTCCGGTCTGCCGGTGGTATCGAACGACCTTGAAGTGATGCGCGAGGTGCTGACGGCCGAGGACGGCGAAGCGGCGGCGATCTTCGTCAACGCCGATGCCGACGGCATGGCCGGGGGGCTTGCGGAGATGCTCGCCAGGCCGGAACTGATGGCCAGGCTCTCCGCGGCGGGACGGCGACTGAGGGACAAGTACTCGCCGGCGAGGATGTGCGCGGGCTACGAGGCGCTACTGCTTCCCTGAACGCTTTCGCGCCGCCGCGATCCCGTCGATCACTTCCAGCCGGCCCGCGCGGTTGAGGGTGTGGATCTTCGGGTATGGCCAATCGCCTTCCGGGTCTATCGGCCGAGGCTGCGAAAGCCGCACCGTCCGCCGGTCGAGGTCCAGCAATTCCGACAGGCCAAGCCCGCCGCCGTAGCCGAGCGTTCCGTCCTGAACCGGAAGCAGGATACGGCCCTCCCGGTTGCGAACGAAAGCTCCGCCTGGGCGTGCCATACGAAGGTCGATCAGGACAGGGTTCATGGGATGCGGGGTCCACGGGCCGGAGAGCGCCGGAGCGCTGAAAACTACCAGCGCGTCGGACGTGCTGCCGTAACCGTCGCGATCGGTCGCGAACAGCCAAAGTTGCCCGCCATGCTCGAGCAGCGTCGCGTCGGAGATCTCGCCTTCGACCAGCACCGTCTCGGCGGCCCAGCGGTCCGGGAAGCCCGTGGCGCGATAAAGGGTGAGCCTGCCGCTGGCGCTGGCCTCCGGAAGCATCCAGATCGCGCCGTCACGCTCGAACACCTGCGGGTAGGAGAGGTGGTGCGGCTCCTCCAGCACGACCCTCGGCGTTTCGGGTGTGCCGCTCGCATCGAACGGCACGACTGAGATGACCGCCTTACCGGTCGCATGAGGGTAATCCTCGACGAACAGGAATGACCGGCCCCGCCACTCGAACGGAAAAGGGTCGGCGTAGAAATGGTCGCCCGGATCCGGCAGGACCGACCAGCCGGTTCCGAGCCGGCCTGTGTCCGCCACGTCGGGCGCATCGGTGAAGCGGTAGCCGACGCGCCAATGCGCATGGCGGTAGCCGACGCGCCTTATGGCCTCCCGGCCGAGCCGCGGCAGCGCGGAGGACAGATAGGCGGATGCAAAGCCAAACGCCGTCGCGCCTTTTCGACCCTGGGCGTCAGGCGTTCCTTCTGCCTGAAAAGGCCGGCCTTCGGCGAATGCCCGGGCGATCGAGACGACCAGGGTCCCGGCGCGGGCCAGCACATCCTCGGTGCCGAGCGCCGCCGATTCCCGCTTGTCCACCATCGGCCGAGCCCGGCCCACAACCGTCTTTCCGTCGAGGATGGCCTCGATGACCGGCAGCCTGCCTGCAGCGACCGCTGTAGCCGCCGACAGGTCGGAATTCGATCCGTCAAACAGAAGGCCAATCGTCGGGACATCCGACGGCGCCGCATTGCCGGCAAGGTCAAGTCTCAACGCGGCGGGCCGGCCGCCGGATCGTGCCTCGATCCTGTCCAGCGGAGCGCCGAGGCCGGGCGCTTTGCGTCGAAACAGGCGCTGCTCGAAGGCAAAGGCGAGCTTTGCCGCAGCCGGCCAGGCGGCCGCTTCGGCCTGATGCAGCACGGCCACGTCATGACCGTCGGCCCGAAGCCGCTCGATGACGAGCTCTTGCCATCGGCGAGGGGCGGATTGCGGAACAATCACGTCGATCGAGACCATGTCATTCCCGTTCGCGGTTGTATTGGTGCTCGGGCCGCAGACACTCGAAAAGAAATCACTTGGCTGAAAAAGCTTACCTTGCGGTTACACTTGAAATCCGGATGCGTGATTTGGGGAAAAATAAATCTCGACTGCCTCGGCCCGATCCTGCCGAGCGCCGAATGCATGACAGATTTGCAACCGGCGTCCCAACTCTTGCATATACCAAGTTTCTAACTTTCCTGCGATTTGCCTTGACGCGGAACGCAAGACGTCGTCGATAGATCGGGCCGCAGTCTGCCGGTTCGGATACATATGTTTGAAGTCACTGCCGAGGATTCCTTCGACTTCCGCTCGACGGAATATGCCGAGCTGTTCGCCAGCTCGGCGGCGACGGCCTTTCAGCACCCGATATGGCTGGCGCAGCTCTATGAGCGGATCGTCCGGCAAAGCTCCGCCACACCGCTGATCATCGTCGTGCGCAGCCGGCCGGGCGGCAAGCTCGCCATGGTCCTGCCGCTGGTCAGGCGCCGGTATACGCTGCTTAAAGTCGTGGAATTCGCCGACATGCGCGTTTCCGACTATGTGTCGCCGGTCACCGACGAGGAGACCTTGTCGCGCATCCTGGCGGACAGCCGCGTCGTCGCCTCGATCCGCAGGCTCCTGCGGCCCTATGATCTGCTGCGCATCGGCAAGCTGGCGGATCGCTCGCTCGCCATGGAGCGCCTGTTCGGCATTGAGAAGCGCGAAAGCATGGGCATGAGCGCCTATTCCAGCAAGCTGGAGCCGACATTTTCCGCCTGGCGCGAGCATCAGCTCGACCAGTCCTACCGCAAGGAACTCGACAAGAAATCCCGGCAGCTCGGCCGGTTGGGGGAGGCGCGCTTCAAGTGCGCCGAGACGATCGACACCATCCGTACCACATTCGACGCGCTCAAGGTCTATCGCGGCAAGCGCTTCGACGGCAGCAACGGCCCCGCCGACCTGCTGCAGCAGCCGTCCTATTTCGACTTCTATCTTGCCGTGGCGGCGGAAGGATGTGGCGGTTTCGCGCGCACCTACACGTTCTGGATGAACGACAGGGCGATCGCCGGCGCGCTTGGGCTTGCGCATAATGGCTCGCTTCTCGTCATCCTCGGCGGCTTCGACGAAGCCGGCTACAGGAAGCAGTCGATCGGCAGCCTGCTGTTCGAACAGATCGCGCGCGATTGCATCGAGCGCGGCGACCACTCCCTCGACTTCACCATCGGCGACGAGCCCTACAAGCGCATCTTCGGCGGCCGCCCGTCGCCGATGTGGCAGATATTCCGGGCGGGAAGCCCGCTCGGCTACGCGGCGCATCTGACGGTGGAGAAACTGCCGGCGGCGAAGGCGCTGGCGCGGCGCGTGCTGCACGGCAAGAAGGCCGCGCCCGATCGCGCGATCGCGGCGCCGGTTCCCGTGGACGAGGAGTTCAGTCCCGAGGTTCGAAAAACCTGAAGCGCGTGGCGCCTGGGATGGATGTTGGAGCGGCTTCCGGTGTGGAGATCAGCCCGCTCTAGGTCGCTGCTTCGAGCCTCGGCCTCTTGAGGCCGCGCAGCCTTGCGGCGAAACCGGGGCTCAGCCTGTTGATCCCATGCATGATGCGGCGGCGGCTGAAGTGGAGATGCCGGCGCGCGCGCCAGCGCAGATCGTTCTCGATGGTCAGGCGGCGGCGGAAATCCGCCAGCTGCAATCCGTGCGCATCCATCGCCAGCTTCGCGGGATCGCCGTAGAAGGCCGCGATTTTCGCGGCCGCCATGCCGGGGGAGGCCAGCCATTGCGGCACATGCGCCTTGCACAGGCGCTCGACGTCGGTGAGCAGACGGCTGACGCCTGTTCCCGCGGCCGGACAGGATGTCTGATAGGCGTCGCCGATCAGGACGACGCCGTCCTTCACGCAATTCTCGGCGACGGTGATGTCGGTCAGCCAACTCTCGACCTTATCCATCACCTCGAAATCGCCGAATGCCTTGACCAGCCCCGGCAGCGTGTCGATCAGCGTTTCCTTCGGCTGTTCGCGCAGCGTCTTCACCCAGGGGTCGCGATGATCCCTGAAGACAAACAGATTGGCGCGCGTGACGTCGGCGGCCGGGAACAGGTTGAGATAGTCGATGCCGTCCGAGGTCCGCTCGCCATAGTAGGTGAGCGCGGAATGCCTGAAGGCGCCCGCTCCCGCCGGGCGAAGGTTGAAGCCGAAGGTCAGCGACTGCCGCTGGTGGACGAACCTGCGTTCGATGCCGAGGTCGCGCTTCAGGATGTCGCCCATACCGGTGGCCAGCACGAGCAGCCTGGCGGTGACGTCGCCCTGTCCGAGGATCGACACGCGCTGGCGCTCGGCGCCTGCCTCCAGAGCGTTGACCCGGCCGGCGATGAAGCGGACGTTCTCGGGCAATGCCGCCCGCATGGCGTTGACAAGATCGTCGTAGAAGATGCCGTAGTGGCGCGCGTGCGTGCGGTCGAGAAGGCGCCCCTTGCGGATGTTGACGATCTCATCGAATGCGACGGCCGCGCCGGCGAGCCTGTCGAGCAAGCCGATCCGACGCAACTTTTCGATCTGGTCGCCGGCGATCTTCTCGACGCGGAATTCCCGGGGGAAGACGGCATAGCGATCGATCAGCGTGACCTGATAGCCGGCGCGGCCGAGCACGTTGGCCGCAAGCGTGCCGGACAACCCGCCGCCGACGATGACGATCTCCGTATCGATGCCCGCCGGCAGCGGAGGGCGGGACTGATCGGCGGTCATTTGGAATACCTCAAGATGGCGTAGATGGCCTGGGGGCTGGTTGTGAAATAGCGCCAGAAAAGCCGGCGCGGCTCCATCAGCACGCGCCACAGCCATTCGAAGCCTGCCTTCTGCACCCAGAGCGGCGCCCGCCGCACTTTGCCGGCAAGATGGTCGAAAAGCCCGCCCGACGTCTTGATGACGCCGACATTCGAAAGCCGCGAGGCAAAGTCGCGCACGAAGATCTGCTCGCGCGGAACGCCGAGGCCGAGCCACAATATGTCGGGCGCGAGCGCGTTGATCTCGTCGAGCTTCTTCTCAAGCGCTTCGCCGGCGAGGTAACCGTGGCAATTGCCGACGATGCGAAGGCCGGGATATCTGGCCCTCATTCCGGCGACGGCGCTGCGGTTCTCGGCCTCCGTCGAGCCGAGCAGGTAGAATGTAGTGCCCTCGCGCTCGGCGAGCGTGGCCACATCGTGAAAAAGGTCGGTCGTGGCGACGCGTTCCGGCAATTGGACCCTGCACAACAGGCGCGAGGCGAAAACAAGCGGCTGACCGTCGGCGAAGATCTGGTCGGCTTCGCGAAAGAGTCCGGCGGTTTCCGCATTGACGCGCGTCTGGGCGATGACGTCCCCATTGGCAGAGGTGAAATAATAGGGGCGGCTGCCGGAAAGGTGTCCCCGCGCCGCCGCGACCATCAGATGGGCCGCGTCCTGCCTGTCGATCACAGTGATCGGCAGCCCGCCGATCAAAACGGTCGGAAAGGTCGAAAGGCCTTCCGGAAGGGACGCTGCTTCCCGCCGCGCGGCGGCACCGGACGCAGACCCCTCAAAATCTCCCTGTGACTGTTCCATTGCCCTGCGCATTCGAGAAGTATTCCACCTTCGAATATTCTAGGTAAAACCCGCAGAAAGTTAAGCAATTCGTTAATCGTTAGTTAACTCGTCAATTTTTACTAAAACTATCTGCAACGACCGGATTCCTTGTTTCATCCAAGGCGTGTATCGAGGTGGTATGAGAGGGCAAAAACTCGCCGCCGAGTCGATCTCCGGGGAGTGGTGGCGGTGCCCAAAGTCCTGCCGTTTTTCAGGAGTCCGGGCGGCCGATGGGACGACCCGTCACGGTCAGAAGGTCGGCGGGGTGTTGATCCAGAGCAGGACGGTTTCGCCGTCGTGGCGATTGCGCCAGGAGTGGTAGCGGCGGCTCTCGAAATACAAGGAATCGCCCGGGCCGAGATCGAAGAACTGGTCGGCATCGAGCACCAGTTCCAGGCGTCCGGACAGCACGTGCATGAATTCCTCGCCTTCGTGGCGGTAGGCGCCTTCGCTGGCGGCGCCCGGCGCCAGGACGAAACGGTGGCAGTCCATCATCGTGCGGCCCTCGGCGAGAAGCTGCACCGTCACGCCCGGCGTGGTTTCCGGCCATGCGCGCCAGGCGCCGGCGCGCACGAGCGCCGGCACGTCGTCCCGCTCCTCGCCGGAAAGGCGTGAAACGGTGGTGCCGTAATACTGCGCCAGGTCGTGCAGGGTCTTGAAGCTGACGCCCTGGGATGTCCGCTCCAGCGTGGAGAGGGTGGAGGCGGCAATGCCGATATCGGCGGCAATCTGGTCCAGCGTCTTGCCGGCGCCGTGGCGAAGGCTGCGCAGCCTGCGGCCGAGGTCGGACGCATCCGTGGCGTCGGGACTGTCGGACGGCGCCTCGCTTTCCAGCGCCTCGCGGATGGCCGCCGGGTTGAGGCCGCGCTCGGTCCGATACCAGGCGATCTTCTGCAGCCGCGCCACATCCTCGGCGCTGTATTGCCGGTGGCCGGTCTCCGACCGTCCCGGCACCACGAGGCCCTGGCTTTCCCAGAGGCGCAGCGTCGAGGCAGAGACGCCGGCCGATTTCGCCGCCTCCGCCACCTTGTAGCGTACCGGCGTGGCATTGCTCATGAGCCGAATATTCCCGGTTGGTTTGTCTCTCAGCCCTGTTCAGGACCATCGCCGAAAACGGCGGCGGTTTGAAGCCGAAAACACCGCTTGCATTCTTGCAGAAAAAATGTAGGAAGTTTGTATATGCCTTGCAGAAATTATGCAAGATATCAAATCCCACCCCAGAGCGCAGGAGCGCATGATGGCCGCGACCACCCTCACAGACCGCAAGAATGCAGCGATTTCCCGCGGCGTCGGCATGACCACGCAGATCTATGCCGAGCGCGCCGAGAACGCGGAAATCTGGGACAAGGAGGGCCGCCGCTACATCGATTTCGCCGCCGGCATCGCCGTGCTCAACACCGGCCATCGCCATCCGCGCGTGATCGCGGCGGTGAAGGATCAGCTCGATCATTTCACCCACACCTGCCACCAGGTCGTTCCCTATGAAAGCTATGTGCGCCTGGCCGAGCGGCTCAACACGCTGACGCCGGGCGATTTCGCCAAGAAGACGATCTTCGTCACGACCGGCGCCGAAGCTGTCGAGAACGCCGTCAAGATCGCTCGCGCCGCGACCGGCCGCTCCGCTGTCATCGCCTTCGGCGGCGGCTTCCATGGCCGCACCTTCATGGGCATGGCGCTGACTGGCAAGGTCGTGCCCTACAAGGTCGGCTTCGGCGCGATGCCGGGCGATGTCTTCCACGTGCCGTTTCCGATCGATCTCCATGGCGTGACTTCCGAACAGTCGCTGGCGGCGCTGAAGAAGCTGTTTGCCGCCGATGTCGATCCGCAGCGCGTCGCCGCGATCATCATCGAGCCGGTGCAGGGCGAGGGTGGCTTCTATCCGGCTCCGGCGTCGCTGATGAAAGCGCTGCGCGAACTGTGCGACCAGCACGGCATCCTGCTGATCGCCGATGAGGTGCAGACTGGCTTTGCCCGCACCGGCAAGATGTTCGCGATGGATCATCATGCCGTGGCGCCCGACCTGGTGACCATGGCCAAGAGCCTCGCCGGCGGTTTCCCACTCGCCGCCGTCACCGGCCGTGCGGAAATCATGGACGCACCGGGACCGGGCGGGCTGGGCGGCACCTATGGCGGCAGCCCGATCGGCGTCGCGGCCGCCCATGCCGTGCTCGACGTCATCGAGGACGAGGATCTCTGCGGCCGCGCCAACCAGCTCGGCAACCGGCTCAAGCAGCGCCTGGAATCGCTGCGCGAGAAGGCGCCGCAGATCGTCGATATCCGCGGTCCGGGCTTCATGAACGCGGTCGAGTTCAACGACAGGACGACGAAGCTGCCGAGCGCCGAGTTCGCCAACAAGGTGCGGCTGATCGCGCTCGATAAGGGCCTGATCCTGCTGACCTGCGGCGTGCATGGCAACGTCATCCGCTTCCTCGCCCCGATCACCATCCAGGACAGCGTCTTCGGCGAGGCGCTCGACATTCTGGAGAGCGCGATCCTCGAAGCAAGCGCCGGCAACTAGCCGGAGCCCCCGTCCATTTTCCGGAGCAGATCACATGGCCTTCACGACCGCGTTGACCAAGCATGTTTCCTTCTCGTCGCGCTTCCTGCGCGACACCGGCTACATCGACGGCGTCTGGACCGCGGGCGGCGCGACCCGGACCTTCGACGTGCTGAACCCGGCAACCGGCGAGGTGCTGGCGTCGCTGCCCGACATGGGTGCCACCGAGACGCGGGATGCGATCACCGCCGCCCATGCCGCGCAGCCGGCCTGGGCGGCGCGCCCCGCCAAGGAGCGCGCCGCGATCTTGCGCAAATGGCACGATCTGATGGTCGCCAACGCCGATGAACTGGCGGCCATCCTGAC
>NZ_RZOF01000183.1:0-12344 GCF_003998955.1 Mesorhizobium sp. M4B.F.Ca.ET.017.02.2.1
GCAGGCCGGTGGCGTAGAGCCCCTCGACCAGCGCATGCAGGCGCAGCCGCGCCAGCCGATCGCCGCCGTCGGCTTCGCCCGCTTCCGTGGCGGCGCGGTCGATCAGCCGGCCGGTTTCGGCCTCGCTCATCGTCTTCGGCAGCGGCCGGCCCTTCCTCGGGCTGTCCAGCGTGCCGGTCGGGTCGTCGCCGCGCAGGCCCTCGGCGTAGAGGAACTTGAAGAACTGGCGGATCGCCGACAGTTTGCGCGCCTGCGAGGTGGCGGCGAAGCCGCGCGCGGCGATATCGTCGAGATAGGCGCGGATGTCGGCGGCCGCGGCGGCGGCAAGCCCGCCGCTGATCGCCATCGAAGCGTCTTCCAGGTCGCGGCGATAGGAGGACAGCGTGTTTTCGGCCGCGCCCCGCTCGGCGCTCATCATCTCCAGAAAGGCCTCGATGCGCGCCGCGCTGTTCATGTCCCGGGCATCAGTTCTTCTTGGGGTTCAGCTTTTCCGGCGGAATGCGCACGCTCATTTCGGCCTTTTTCGGTTCGACGAACATGGCCAGCGCGAACATCGTTCCATAGGCAATGCCGGCCAGAATCGTCAGCGTCACGACAAAGCGAAACAGTGTCGGCATCAATATGCGCCCGTCTCTTGTTCTGCATTTCCAAACCCTGTGCCCTTATGGGACGCCAATCCGTCCAATTCAAGGTAGAAGCCTGTCGTCCTGGCGCGGGTTCTGTTCGGAAAACCGTATGACACTTTTCCGGGAGCTGCGCGCCATGCTTGACGCAACCAGGCTTTTGATGTCGATAACGCCGGCAAAGGGGCCCGTATGAACGCGCTACAAGCAAATCCCCCCGCTGAAGGCCATACCGAGCTGCTCGAGCGGCTGGGCACCCGCTCCATCGTCTTCGTCGGCCTGATGGGCGCCGGAAAGACGGCGATCGGCCGAAAGGTGGCGGCGATGCTTTCGCTGCCCTTCATCGACAGCGACCAGGAGATCGAAAGCGTGTCGCGCATGACCGTGCCCGATCTGTTCGAGCGTTATGGCGAGACGGAATTCCGCGCGCTGGAGCAGCGCGTCATCCTGCGGCTCCTTGAAAACGGCCCGCAGGTGCTGTCGACCGGCGGCGGCGCCTTCATGAACGCGCAAACGCGCGAGGCGATCGCCGGCCATGGCGTGTCGGTCTGGCTGAAGGCCGAGCTCGACCTGTTGATGGAGCGCGTGTCCAAGAAGCAGAACCGGCCGTTGCTCAAAAGCCCCGATCCGCGCGCTGTGCTGGAAAGGCTGATGGGCGAGCGCTATCCGGTCTACGCCACATCGGACGTCACCGTGCCGACCCGCGACGACCGCAAGGAGGTCATCGCAGCCGAGGTCGTCGCGGCGCTCTGCGGACATTTCGGCGTCGCCATGGTCGCGGCCGGCGACGAGGCGCGGCCATGAGCGCCATCGCGCCTGTCACCGTCGAAGTCGGGCTCGGCGAGCGCGGCTACGACATATTGATCGGCCCCGGCCTGCTGTCCGGCGCCGGCCAGGAGATCTCGCGCCGCTTGCCGGGCAGGCGAGCGGCCGTCGTCACGGATGAGAACGTCGCCGCCGCGCAGCTCGGCACGCTGAAGGCCGGTCTCGAGACCAGTGGCATCCAGCCGGCCGTAATCACCTTGCCGGCGGGCGAGAAGACCAAGAGTTTTGCCCATCTCGAAGAGGTGGTCGACGGCGTGCTCGCCGCCAAGCTCGAACGCGGCGATGTCGTCATCGCGCTCGGCGGCGGCGTCATCGGCGACCTTGCCGGCTTTGCCGCCGGCATCGTGCGGCGCGGCATGAATTTCGTGCAGATCCCGACCTCGCTGCTCGCACAGGTCGATTCGTCGGTCGGCGGCAAGACCGGCATCAACAGTCCGCGCGGCAAGAATCTTGTCGGCGTCTTCCATCAGCCGAAGCTGGTGCTGGCCGACACCGGCGTGCTCGACACGTTGCCGATCCGCGAATTCCGCGCCGGCTACGCCGAGCTCGCCAAGTACGGGCTGATCGACCGCCCCGCCTTCTTCGCCTGGCTGGAGGCGAACTGGCAGGACGTGTTCGCCGGCGGTCCGGCGCGGGCTGAGGCGATCGCCGAGGCCTGCCGCGCCAAGGCCGATGTCGTCGCCCGCGACGAGTTCGAGACCGGCGACCGCGCACTGCTCAATCTCGGCCATACGTTCGGCCACGCGCTGGAAGCCGCCACGCACTATGACGGCGCCCGGCTCGTCCACGGCGAGGGGGTCGCCATCGGCATGGCGCTGGCGCATCGCTTCTCGGCGCGGCTCAACCTGGCGAGCCCGGACGATGCGGGGCGCGTCGAGGCGCATCTTCGCGCTGTCGGCTTGCCATGGCGGATGGCCGACATACCGGGCGAACTGCCCGACGCTGAGGCGCTGCTCTCGTACATCGCCCAGGACAAGAAGGTGTCCCGCGGCGCGCTGACCTTCATCCTGACGCGCGGTGTCGGCCAGGCCTTCATCGCCAGGGACGTGCCGGCGTCGGAAGTGCTTGGCTTCCTTGCGGAAAACCACCCGGGATGAACGAGCCCGGCTGGATCGTCGCGGCCATCCTTGCCGGTCTGGTACTGCTGGCGTTGCTGTTTCGTGCCCGCCTGCTCGCTGCCTTCGGCTACGAATTGCGGCCAGTCGATCCGCAAGGTTTCGCTGATGACCAATCGCGCGAGCCGGCCGACGATTTCCGCCGCGACGGCCAGGGTGCGCGCGAGGAGCGCAATCGCCTGGAGGGACTGTTCGACCTCGAGGAACTCGAAGTGTCCGACGTCATGGTCCACCGCACCAACATGCGCTCGGTCAATGCCGACAACCCGTCGGAAGCGGTGGTGCGCGAGATCCTGAACAGCCCGCATACCCGCATGCCGTTGTGGAAGGGCTCGCTCGACAACATCGTCGGCGTGCTGCACGCCAAGGACCTGCTGAGGGCGCTGAACGAGGTCGGCAACGACTTTTCCAGGATCGACGTGATGAAGATCGCGTCGAAGCCCTGGTTCGTGCCGGACACCACCACCTTGCAGGACCAGCTCAACGCCTTCCTGCGCCGCAAGGCGCATTTCGCCATCGTCGTCGACGAATATGGCGAAGTGGAAGGGCTGGTGACGCTGGAGGACATCATCGAGGAGATTGTCGGCGAGATCGCCGACGAGCACGACGTCGACATCCAGGGCGTCAAGCAGGAGGCCGACGGCTCGGTCGTGGTCGACGGCACGGTGGCGATCCGCGATCTCAACCGGGCGCTCGACTGGAACCTGCCGGACGAAGAGGCCACCACGATTGCCGGCCTCGTCATCCACGAGACCCAGTCGATCCCCGATGAAAAGCAGGCCTTCACTTTCCACGGCAAGCGCTTCGTGGTCATGAAGCGCGACAAGAACCGCATCGCCAGGCTGCGGATAAAGCCGGCGGGCGACGCTTAATCAAACACACGGGGTGAGCGACGCGGCTTGCCTCCGGCGCTACTCCACGATCTCCCTGGTCGAGCGCTCGTGCAGCGTCGCGCCTGTTTCGGCGTCGACCGCCGCAAGACTGACCTCGTAGCCCCAGAGGCTGCGGATATGGCGCAAAGTCGCGTCGCGGCTGCCTTCCTCAAGGAGGATGCCGGCCTTCACCTTGTGCTGCAGCCGCAGTTGCCTGTCGCCGCGCAGGTCGACATCGACAATCTGGATGTCGGGCCTGTTCGCCCCCACGTCGTAGCTGTGGGCCAGGGCGCTGCGTATCTTCTCATAGCCGCGCTCGTTGTGGATCGACGCGACCTCCAGATGCGGTTCGTCGGCTCGATCGGCAAGCGCGAAGAGCCGCCATTTCCGGATCAGTGTTGGGCTGAGGTACTGGCGGATGAAGGACTCGTCGCGATGGTCGGCCCATGCCTCGAGCAGCGTCTCGCGCCAGTCGCCGCGGCCCGCAATGTCGGGAAACCAGTCGCGGTCCTCCGCCGTCGGCTCGGTCGAGATGCGCCGTATGTCCTGCATCATGTCGAGACCGAGCGCGTAGGGATTTATGCCGGAAAAGCGGGGATCGTCGAAACCGGGCTGGAAGACCACATTGGAATGGTTGCGCAGGATTTCGAGCATGGCGCCCTCGCCGATCAGCCCGCGATCGAACAACAGGTTCATCAGCGTGTGGTGCACGAAAGTGGCGCAACCCTCGTTCATCACCTGGGTTTGCCGCTGCGGGTAGAAATATTGCGCGATGATGCGGACGATGCGGACGATTTCGCGCTGCCACGGTTCCAGCACAAGGCTGTTCTTCTCGAGGAAATAGAGCAGGTTCTCCTCGGGTAGATTGAGCGACTTCTTCCGTTCCGCCAGGCTCTCGTCCTTCTCGCCGGTCTTGCCGGCCTCGTGCGAGGCCGGCAGCGTGCGCCACAAATCATTGTAGGAGCGTTCCTCATATTCGAGGCGCTCGCGCAGGCCTTCGCGCTGCCGCTCCGACGACAGCTTCGGCGGCCGGCGGTAGCGGAACACGCCCTGTTCCATCAACGCATGCGCCGAATCGAGGACCGCCTCGACCGCCGCCAGCCCATGCCGCTCCTCGCAGCGGGCGATGTAGCCCTTGGCGAAGTCGAGATAGCTCAGGATGGCCCCGGCGTCGGTCCACTGCCGAAACAGGTGATTGTTCTTGAAGAAATGGTTGTGCCCAAGTGCCGCGTGCGCCGTAACCAGGGCCTGCAACGCCATGGTGTTCTCCTCCATCAGGTAGACGATGCAGGGATTGGAGTTGATGACCAGCTCATAGGCCAGGCCGCGACCGCCCTTGCGGTAGAGAAGGTCATGATGAAGGAAATGCTTGCCGAACGACCAATGGCGATACATCAGCGGCATGCCTATCGACGAATAGGCGTCGAGCATCTGCTGGGACGAGATGATCTCCATCTGAACCGGATAGATATCGAGGTGGAGTTCCTCCAGCGCGATCGCCTCGATCGCGTCATAGGCCCGCGACAGCGTCTTGAAATCCCAATCAGATCCGGAAAACAGCAAAGCTGGTTTGCTTGCCTGCCTGGCCATTTGCACCCCTCTCAAGCGCTCTTGCGGGCGGCCGGTTGCCTTGCGAAGAGCTGGCGGAAGACCGGGTAGATGTCGGCCGGCGTGGCGATGCGGGTCATCTGGAAGTTCGGCCATTTCTGCGCGACGACGCTGTAGGCGCGCCACAGCGACGTCCCGTTTTCGGTGGCTCCGAAAATATGGCTCTCGCGTTCGTCGATGATCTCGACATAGGCGAAATACTGGCAAAGACGCATGAGCGCGCCGTCGAGTAAGGCTATGCAGCGTTCCGAATCGGTGGCGAAATTGTCACCGTCCGAAGCCTGGGCGGCGTAGATGTTCCACTCGTTGGCCGGGTAGCGTTCTTCGATGACGCGGCGCATTTCGTCGAGCGCCGTGGAAACGACGGTGCCGCCGCTTTGCGTGCAATGGAAGAAGGTTTCCTCATCCACCTCCTGGGCCTCGTGGGTGTGGCGGATGAAGACCACCTCGGTGCGCTCGTAGCGCCGTTTCAAGAACAGATGCAAAAGCACGAAGAAGCGTTTGGCCAGATCCTTCTCGCGCTCACCCATCGATCCGGACACATCCATCAGGCAGAACATCACGGCACTGGCATTCGGCAGCGGCCGGGGATCGAAGCGATTGAAGCGGATGTCGATCGGATCGACATAGGCGATGCGTTTGCGGCGGCGCTCCAGCCGTTCGAACTCCTTGCGCAAATCCGCGACACGCAGACGCGTCGCTGCGCTGACCGGCTGAGAGTCCAGCGCGGCGATCTGCCCGGCGATGGCATCCACGTCCGCCTGCTTCGGCCGCCTCAACGCTATGCGGCGGCCATGACTGTTGCGCATCGTACGCGCGACGTTGATGTTGGTCGGCGAACCGGTTGTCGCGAAGCCGGCACGCTGCGACTTGAAGGCGAGGATTTCCTTGAGGTTGAGCTTGACCATGTCGGGCAGTTCGAGATCCTCGAAAAAGAGATCGAGAACCTCCTCACGCGACAGCACGAAACGGAAATCGTCTTCAGAGACCGTGTCGCCCGGAGACGACGACCCGGCGCCGCCGCCCTGGCCGGGTTTGGGGATCAGGTCTCCGGGAGAGAAACTCTTGTTGCCCGGCAGGATGTGCTGGCGCCGCCCGCTGTTCCTGGCATCGTTGAAGCTCGGCTCACCGGTGCCTTTTTCCGGCATCGGCACGGCATATTCCTTGTCCGCTTCGGCGATCCGGCCGGTGCGGATGCGGTCGCGTATACTGCGCTTCAGTTCGTCCCGCGCGCGCTTGAGGAAGCGCTGGCGGTTACCCAAGCTCTTGTCCTTGGGATTCAGGCGTCGGTCGATGAAGATCGGCATGGAACCCCCAGGCGTTCTCAACCCGCCTTGTTCACCCGCATGTACCAGTCGACGAGCCGGCGCACCTGACGCTGGGTGTAACCGCGCTCGACCATGCGCTGCACGAATTCATTGTGCCGCTTTTCGGTCACGCTGTCCTGCTTGGAGCCGAAGCTGATCACCGGCAGAAGATCCTCGACCTGGCCGAACATGCGCTTTTCGATGACCTCGCGCAGCTTTTCATAGCTTGTCCAGGACGGGTTGCGGCCGTGATTGCGCGCCCTGGCCCGCAAGGTGAACTTGACCACTTCGTTGCGGAAGTCCTTGGGATTGGCGATGCCTGCCGGTTTTTCGATCTGTGACAGTTCGTTGTCCAGCACCTCGCGGTTGAGGATCTGGCCGGTGTCGGGATCCTTGTAGTCCTGGTCCTCGATCCAGGCATCGGCATAGGCGATGTAGCGGTCGAACAGGTTCTGGCCGTATTCGCTGTAGGATTCGAGGTAGGCCTTCTGGATCTCGTGGCCGATGAATTCGGCATAGCGCGCGGCGAGTTCCGACTTGGTGAACTCCAGATAGGCTGCCTCCGTCTGCTTCGGAAACTGCTCGCGCTTGATCGCCTCTTCCAGAATGTACATCAGGTGCACGGGGTCGGCGGCCACTTCCTTAGTGTCGTAGTTGAAGGTCTGCGACAGGATCTTGAAGGCAAAACGCGTGCTGACGCCGGTCATGCCCTCGTCGACGCCGGCGGCATCGCGGTATTCCTGTACCGACTTCGCCTTCGGGTCGACCTCCTTCAGGCTCTCGCCGTCATAGGCGCGCATCTTGGTGTAGCGGGGTGAATTGTCGTGCTCGGCAAGGCGCGTCGCGACGGTGAAGCGGCTGAGGATGTCGAGAACTTCGGGGGCGCAGGGACTGGCCGCCAATTCGCTTTCGCGCAGCAGCTTCTCGTAGATCTGCCGCTCTTCGGTGACGCGCAGGCAATACGGAACCTTGACCACCAGGATGCGATCGAGGAAGGCCTCGTTGTTCTTGTTGTTCTTGAACTGCTGCCATTCCGATTCGTTGGAATGCGCCACGACGATGCCCTGGTAGGGGAAGGCGCCGAAATTCTCGGTGCCGTTGTAGCTGCCCTCCTGCGTGGCGGTCAGCAGCGGATGCAGGACCTTGATCGGCGCCTTGAACATCTCGACGAACTCGAGCAGGCCCTGTGTCGTGCGATTGAGCCCGCCGCTGTAGGAATAGGCATCCGGGTCGGATTGGCTGAAATTCTCCAGCTGGCGGATGTCGACCTTGCCGACCAGGGCCGAGACATCCTGGTTGTTCTCGTCGCCGGGCTCGGTCTTGGCGATGCAGATCTGGCGCAGCCGCGACGGCATCAGCTTGACGACGCTGAATTTGGAGATGTCTCCAGCCAGTTCGTCGAGGCGCTTGGCGGCCCATGGCGAGATCAGCCCGTTCAGGCGGCGGCGGGCTATGCCGTATTTGTCCTCAAGCAGGTCGCCCATATGGTCGGGGTTGAATAGGCCGAGCGGCGATTCGAAAACCGGGCTGATCTGGTTGCCGACCTTCAGCGTGTAGATCGGCCGCTGCTCCATGAGCTTCTTCAGCCGTTCGGCTAGTGAAGACTTGCCGCCGCCGACAGGACCGAGCAGATAAAGGATCTGCTTGCGCTCCTCGAGACCCTGCGAGGCATAGCGGAAATAGCCGGCGATACGCTCGATCGTATCCTCCATGCCATAGAAGTCGGCGAAGGATGGGTACACCTTGACGGTTCGGTTGGAGAAGATGCGGCCGAGCCGCTCGTCCTTGCTGGTGTCGATCAGATTTGGCTGACCAATCGCCGCGACCATCCTTTCGGGGGCCGTGGCGTACATCGATTTGTCTTCGCGGCAGGCAAGGAGGAATTGCTGGAGGCTGATCTCTTCCTGTGCCGCATGGGTATAGATCTCCGAGAACAGGTCGAAGACGTCGGATTGGTTCTCGCGCATGATTATGTGCCCTCGGAGCCGCTCTGGCTGCCAGTCGGCTCATCACATATTCAACTGCCGGAAAGCGTTGTTGGTTCCCTTCAATTGAAGAAGAAACGTGCAATCTGGCGTTGACCTCCGGAAGGCATCCGATGTTGCCGAAATGCCTGCCTAGAGAATAACGTGGTGATTGCCCGGCGCGCTTCAAGGGCTAACCTCGATTGGTTTTGCATTCGCATCTCGCAAGCCGGAATTCGGAGGCGTGCCGAATGCCCGGATGTCGGGTAAATGCTGTCCAGATCGGCCGCGTTCCAAGCTCAGGCCATTACCGATCGTTAACTGGACGCCTGGGGCGCGCATGTGCACTCTGCCGTCGCAAGGCGGTGGGAGATGGTGATGATCGATCGACGCAGCCTCATCATGGCATCGCTTGCCGCGCTGCTGCCAGCGCGTGCCTCCGCCGCATGGCGTCCGCGCCAGCCCAAGCCGCAAACCGTCGACTACGGGCCGGCCAGGCTCGACATCTACACGCGCGACGGCTTCAGGGACCGTCCTGTCGTGTTCTTCATCCATGGCGGTGCCTGGCGGCTCGGCAACCGCAACAATGTCAACGCCAAGCCCGGCTTCCTGCTCGACAACGGCTTCCTGTTCGTCTCGATCGATTATCGCATGCTGCCTGGCGCCGATGTCGCCACCCAGGCGGGCGACGTCGAGAAGGCCTATGCCTATGTGCGCGCCAACATCGCCCGGCATGGCGGCGACCCCGACCGCATCGCGGTGATGGGGCATTCCGCCGGCTGCCACCTTGCCGCGCTGACCGGCCTGCGCGGCGGATTGCCCGGCGTCGCCGCGCTGGTGCTCGACGACACCGAAGCCTATGACATCGAGGCACTGGCCAAGGCGCAGGGCGGCAGGCTGCGGCCGATCTACGCGCAGGCCTTCTCCGATCCGGCGCAATGGCGCGCGCTGTCGCCCGCCACCTATATCGGGAGCGGCAAGCATCCGCCTGTCTTTGTCGCCTATTCGGACGCACCGATCCGCGCGGTCGTCGCCCATGCCTTCACGGACCGGCTGCGGGCGGCCGGCACCAAGGTCGCGCTGTTCGACGGCAGCGCCTATTCGCACATGGCGATCAACCGCCGGTTCGGCGAGGAGGGCGACGCCCTCACCGGCGCGGTGATGGCCTTCCTAAAGGAGACGGTCGCCTGAGACTTACCAGCGCGTCTGTTCGCCCGGCGCCGCCGGCTCGATCGCCAGCGCATGGACGCCGGCGTTCAGCTCATCGGCCAGCAAGGCGTTGACGGCGCGGTGGCGCTCGATGCGGCTCATGCCGGCAAAGGAAGGCGAAACGATGCGGACGCGGAAATGCGTCTCGCCGCTGCCGTCAAAGGCGCCATGATGGTCGGAGCCGTGATGGTGATGGCCGGCGTGAAGGTGGCTCTCATTGATGATGACCAGCCGCTCCGGCGAGAATGCCGCCTTCAGCTTGCTTTCCATCGTCGACTGTATGGACATTGGACCTTCCCTTCACCACATGACGGCAGAGCCGCAAAATCCGCATTTTCGACCGCTTTTAAGCCGCGATTCAGCGGTTAGGGCGATCATCGCCGAAATGTCAATTCTTGTTTCGCACGTGCGAACAGCCCATAAATGGGTGAGATGAAGCCGTATCCCAAATATTTCGAAAAAATCCGCATCCGGCCGGAGAAGGATGCGGAGCTGAAGTCGCGCGCGCCGATCTGCCAGTGGGACGGCTGCAAGGAGGCCGGCACCCATCGCGCGCCGGTCGGACGGCTGAAGGAGGGCGAGTATTTCCGCTTCTGCTTCGACCATGTGCGCGAATACAACAAAGGCTTCAACTACTTCTCGGGCGTGCCGGACACCGAAATCGCCCGCTTCCAGAAGGAAGCGCTGACCGGCCACCGGCCGACATGGAAGATGGGCATCAATGGCGGTTCGACGCGTTCGGCGCCGGACTTTGCCCAGCAGCGCTCCGGCCGCGCCGGCTACTACAACCGCATGCGCGACCCTTTCAACCTGTTCAACGACCCGAAGAGCCCGCGCGAACGCAAGGCCAAGCCGCTTGAGGCCAAGGCGCTGGAAACGCTTGGTCTTGATACAAAGGCGACTGGCAAGGATATCAAGGCGCGCTATAAGGAACTGGTCAAGCGTCACCATCCGGATGCGAATGGCGGCGACAGAGGTTCGGAAGACCGGTTCCGCGATGTGCTGCAGGCCTATCGCGTGCTCAAGCAGGCGGGTTTGTGCTGAGCGACCCCACGGTTCGTGTCGCTTTCCAACTTTCATAAGGTTGGAAAAGGCTCTAAGACCGCCCCCGAACAAAATCGATTGCCGGCGAAATCAGCCATTTCGCCTGTGGAGACGTGGATAGAGATGAACAAGGTCGACCGCGACATCGCCAACCTGCCCGATACGACAGTGTCGGTGAAGGACAAATTCGGCTTCGATTCCAAGATGGTGGTGCCGGCCTATTCGGTGTCTTCCGAGCATGTGCCGGACGTCGATCCCGACTATCTGTTCGACAAGAACACGACGATGGCGATCCTCGCCGGCTTCGCCTACAATCGCCGCGTCATGGTGTCGGGCTATCACGGCACAGGCAAGTCGACCCATATCGAGCAGGTCGCCGCCCGCCTCAACTGGCCCTGCGTGCGCGTCAACCTCGACAGCCATGTCAGCCGTATCGACCTGGTCGGCAAGGACGCCATCGTGGTCAAGGACGGGCTGCAGGTCACCGAATTCCGCGACGGCATCCTGCCCTGGGCCTACCAGCACAATGTCGCGCTGTGCTTCGACGAGTATGACGCCGGCCGCCCGGACGTGATGTTCGTCATCCAGCGCGTGCTGGAATCCTCGGGCCGCCTGACGCTGCTCGACCAGAGCCGTGTCATTCGCCCGCACCCGGCGTTCCGGCTGTTCTCGACCGCCAACACGGTCGGCCTTGGCGACACCACCGGCCTCTATCACGGCACCCAGCAGATCAACCAGGCGCAGATGGACCGCTGGTCGATCGTCACCACGCTGAACTATCTGCCGCACGATAACGAGGTGAACATCGTTCTGGCCAAGGCCAAGCACTACCGCGACAGCAAAGGCAAGGACATCGTCAACAAGATGGTGCGGGTCGCCGACATGACGCGCTCGGCCTTCATCAATGGCGACCTGTCGACGGTGATGAGCCCGCGCACGGTGATCACCTGGGCCGAGAACGCCGAAATCTTCGGCGACATCGGCATGGCGTTCCGGCTGACCTTCCTCAACAAGTGCGACGAGCTGGAGCGTTCGGTGGTCGCCGAATTCTACCAGCGCGCCTTCGGCGAAGATTTGCCCGAATCCGCCGCCAACGTGGTGCTGGGGTAAGAGCATGGTTCCGGAAGGTCGTATGACTTTTCGGCCGACACCATGCTCCAGGGATGATTGATGGCGGGTCCGGGCGACAATACGCGCAACAAGCCGAAGAACGGGTCTGAAGCCGATAGCTTCAAGCGCTCGGTGACCGTCTGCATGCGCGCCATTGCCGGCGACAAGGACCTCGAGGTCGGTTTCGCCAAGGACCGGCCGGCGCTCGCCGGCAGCCGCGCCCGGCTGCCCGAACTGCCGAAGAAGGCCTCGAGGGCCGATATCGCCATCACCCGCGGGCTCGGCGATTCCATGGCGCTGAAGCGCGCCTGCCACGATCAGCGCATCCACAACAAGCTGGCGCCGGAAGGCAAGCTGGCGCGCTCGATCTACGACGCGGTCGAGCAGGCCCGTGTCGAGGCGATTGGCAGCCGCGCCATGCAGGGCGTCGCCGACAATATCGGCTCGATGCTGGAGGACAAATACGCCAAGGCGAACCTCGTCGACGTCAAGGACAAGGCCGATGCGCCGCTCGAGGAGGCCGTGGCGCTGATGGTGCGCGAGAAGCTCACCGGCCGCGCCGTGCCCAGGAGCGGCGAGCGCCTGGTCGATCTGTGGCGCCCCTGGGTCGAGGAGAAGGCCAGCGCCGATCTCGACGGCCTGTCGGCCAAGCTCGACGACCAGCAGG
>NZ_RZOF01000184.1:0-12237 GCF_003998955.1 Mesorhizobium sp. M4B.F.Ca.ET.017.02.2.1
GGGCGTCGACGTCGGGCGCCGAACCGGCAAGCGGCGGCGTCTCCGCCTGCTTCTTGCCCCTGAAGGCGCGCGCCAGTCCGCCGAACATCGACTTCTTGCCGGCCTTCTCGCTCTTTTCGGTGATCGTGTCCGAACCGAGCGCCGCCATGGCGGCGGCGGCGGCCGCTTCAGCCGGCGAACGTGGCGCCGGCTCTTCGCGCGCAACCGGTTCGTTGCGCAGGATCGCGGCGGCGCGGGTGTCGAGATCCGCGATATCTCCGGCCAGTGGCAGCGGCTGGTCGATATCCATCGACGGCGCATCCTGCACCGCGATCTTGGAACCGCGTCCTGCGCGCTTGCCCATCGGCTGCGGATCGATGAGCTCGCTGACGGCTTCCACCGGCTCGCTGGTCTCCAGCGAGCCCAGCCGGTCGACGATCTTGAGCAGCGTGTCGTGGATGGCCTCGAAAGTGCGCGAATTGCGTTCGTCGGAACGGCGCGTCAGGGCTTCGAGCGTCTTCAGGTCCTGCGCGAGGCCGCTGACCGCCGCCGTGTTGGCGCTGGTGTCAGCCATCGAACGCACAGCACTCTCGGCCGCCTCGCGGGCCGCGCTGAGGATCGAATCGCGCGTTCCGGCCAGCGACTTCTCGATCTCGTTGAGGCGCGGGCTGATGTCCTCGAATTCCGGCAGCGGCGTGCCCGGCTTGGTGAGATGCGCCGAAAGCCCGGAAACTTGCGCCTCCAGGCTGCGGATCAGCGCCGGGTCGATACCGGCGACCTGCGCGGCGGATGTTTCCAGCCGGCTGGAGATGTCTTCGAGCCGGCTTTCCAGGCCCCGGATCGCCAATTCGCTGGCGGGGTCTGGCGTGCGCGTCTCCAGGCGCTTGGCGAGCGCGGTGAAGCGGGCATCGATGGCGTCCATGATGCCGGCGCTGTCGGCCTGCGGCATGCGTTGGTCGAGCCTGTCGGCAACTTCGTCCAGCCGCCGTTCGAGATCGCGAAACAGCATGTTGCCCTGCTCGATCGCGTCGCCCTGCCGGCGTTCCATCATCCCCGACAGCGCGTCGAAGCGCTGTTCCAGCCCCTGGAAGATGTAGTCGGCGTCGGGCATGGCCGGCGCGTGGTCGATCTTGTCGGCGATCATCGCGATCTGCTTGCCGAGCCGGTCCATCGCCTGCTCGGGCAGGTTGGCGCGGGCGGCCAGCTCATCGACGCGGCTCGACAGGAGATTGAGCCGATCCATCACCTCCCGGCCCGGCTGAGCCTGGGTGACTTCCTCGATCTGCTGCGCCAGCGAGGCGATCCGCTTCTCGATGCGCTCGAAGGGTTCGGGATCGAAGGCATTGGCCTGCGCGGCGACGGTCGAGGCGACGATGGCGCGCGAGATCTCGTCCAGCCGCTCGTCGATCATGCCGAACGTGTCGCTGGCGCGATTGCCCTGCTGGCTGGCGAACTGGTCGACGGCGCCTGCAAGCGTGCGCACCTTTTCTTCCAGCGAGCGCAGCGACAGCGATTCCGGCAGGTTGTTGACGGCAGTGCTGATCTGCTCGAGCCGGTCGGTCAGCGCCGACAGGCCCGGATTGTCCGAGCGCTGGCGCTGGTCGGCGTCGACGCGATCCTCGAAGGCGCTCCAGCGGCGGTCGAAATCGTCCCAGCGGCGGTCGACCGCGCGCACGCTTTCCTCGCGCGCCAGCGTGTCCAGCGCGCCCTTGACCTGCTCCAGTTCGAGCCTGAGCAGGTTGACGCTCCGGTCGTCGCTCTTCTCGGCCAGCGTCTGGATGGCGCCGGACAGCCGCTCGAATTCGAGGCCGAGCTCGGCGCTGCCCTTGCCTGCCTGGCCATTTGCCTGGAAGGCGCGCTCGATGTCCTGGCGCAGCGCGTCGAATTCGCGCTTCAGCCCGGCGGTCATCTGGTGACGCAATTCCTCGCGCAGGCCGCGCAGCTCGCCGGCGATCTTGCCGACCACGGCGACGCTGTCCTCCTGGCCGCGCACGCGGTCGATGTCGCGGGCGATCGCCTGGTAGTTCTGTTCGAAGGCGGGCGCCGCCGGCGCCGGCGCTTTTGGCCGCGGTGCCGGCTGCGGGTCGTCATACCAGCGCGGCTGTTGGCCAAAGGGCTGGGCGCTGGCGTAGCGCGGTTCCGGCTGGCGGCGAGGGTCGACGCGCTCGGCCGTGTCCTCGCGCGTCCGCTCCAGCCGCTGCTCCAGCGTTTCCAGCGAGCGGTTCAGCTGCTCGAGCGTGGTGTGCGGCCTGCGCTGCCTGCCGGCATTGAGAGTATCGAGATAGGACCGCTTGCTGTTCATCGATGCGCCCGTGTTCAGAATGGCCGGCTCCTGGCCGGATTCCCCAAAGTCCCGCCGGGACGAAGGCGACCGCGCGGTTCTGCTGCGGCGGAGGCCAAGCCTCCCGGGCCTTTCGCCCGCGCTTCGAAAACCGTGAAAAATTCGCTACAGGATAACCACGGGTGACCGACATGCGCACATTTCACCCAACGTGGTAAACAACGCGTTAACCAAGCTTAAGAACTTGCATATGCCTTTCCGTTCCCGGAGCGCCTCCTCAAAAACCGTTCCGGATTTCAGGATCGCCCGCCAATGGGTGCGGCATAACGTTCTTAGCCTAGAACGCCCTTGCGTCATGAGCCGGCAATCGGTATAGAATTGACGTAAACGTAAGAGGTGCGCAGATCCCGCCTTTTGCGATTTTTTTGTTGAAACCACGACTGGAAGCACGCCCCCGCTTCCACTCAGGCGACGCAAGGTCCGGGACCGCGGCGCCACCAGACGGGGAAAGCCAGTGACCATGAAACTTGTTTCGGCCGGCGAAGCCGCGGCCAACACCAATGACATATCGACTGAAACCGGCGAGGACCTTGTCCGCATCGGCGAGATGGCCAAGAAATACGGCGTGACGTTGCGCACGCTGCGTTTCTACGAGGACAAGGGCCTGCTCAACCCGAAGCGCGACGGTTCGACCCGTCTCTACACGCGCCGCGACAGGGCACGGCTGAAGCTGATCCTGCTAGGCCGCAAGGTCGGGTTCTCGTTGCGCGACGTCAAGCAGATGATGGATCTCTACGATCCGACCGGCTCCAACACCAAGCAGTTGCGGCTGGCGCTCGACAAGTCCGAGAAGCAGCTCGCCCGCTTGCAGAAGCAGCGGGCGCTGATCGACGACGCCATCAACGAATTGAGCACGTCGATGACGGCGGTGCGCCAGATGCTGATGGATCGCGCGCCGCAGGCGAGCGCCGCCGGTTAATCGCTTCGCCGATTTCCGGCCAAGCAGATGACGAATGAGAGCCGCGCGACCTGGTCGCGCGGCTCTTTATCTTTTGCTGGCCACGCATCGAAAATTTTCCGGCTGCGACAAGATTGACGTTTACGCAAACGTCAATATTTGCTATCGGGGCGTCGACATTGGCTCAGCCTCCGATCTGCGCTTTGATCGAGAACTTGCTGGCAGGGCCAGACCGCAAGGGTGGAGGAAGGCATGACGATCTACAGGGCGCCGATCCAGGACACGCTGTTCGTGCTCAACGACGTGCTGGGCTATCAGCGCTATTCCAACCTTCCCGGCTTCTCCGACGCGACGCCCGATGTCCTCGAGGCGATCCTTGCCGAAGGCGCCAAGCTTGCCGAGAACGTCATGCATCCGCTGAACCGTGTCGGTGACATGGAAGGTTGCGTGCGCCATGATGACGGCTCGGTGACGACGCCCAAGGGCTTCAGGGAGGCTTTCGACCAGTATCGCGAGGGTGGCTGGATGGGGCTCGCCGCGCCGGCCGAGTTCGGCGGCCAGGGCCTGCCCTACACGGTCCACACGGCGGTCTCCGAATATATGGTCTCTGCCAACATGGCGCTGATGATGTATCCGGGCCTGACGCAAGGGGCCATCGCCGCCATCATCACCCACGGCACCGACGAGCAGAGGGCGACCTGGCTGCCGAAGCTGGTCGAGGGCGCCTGGACCGGCACCATGAACCTCACCGAGCCGCATTGCGGCACCGATCTCGGCCTGCTGCGCTCCAAGGCGGTGCCGAACGGCGACGGCACCTACAGGATCTCCGGCCAGAAGATCTTCATCTCCGCCGGCGAGCACGACATGTCGGACAATATCGTCCACCTGGTGCTGGCCCGCATCGAAGGGGCGCCGGAAGGCGTGAAGGGCATTTCGCTGTTCATCGTGCCGAAGCTGAAGCTCGATGCCTCGGGCAATCCCGGTCAGAGGAATACCGTCTCCTGCGGCTCGATCGAGGAAAAGATGGGCATCCACGGCAATTCGACCTGCGTCATGAACTATGACGAGGCCGAAGGCACGCTGCTCGGCGAGGCCAATGGCGGGTTGAAGGCCATGTTCACGATGATGAACGAGGCCCGGCTCGGCGTCGGCCTGCAGGGGCTTTCGCTGTCGGAGATCGCCTACCAGAACGCCGTCTCCTACGCCAAGGACCGGCTGCAGGGCCGTTCGCTGTCCGGAGCCAAGGCGCCGGACAAGAAGGCCGACCCGATCATCGTCCATCCCGACATCCGTCGCTCGCTGATGACCATGAAGGCTTTCAACGAGGCTGGCCGCGCGCTGGCGCTGTGGACGGCGATCAAGTCGGACGTCGCCCACCGCGCCGGCGACGACAAGGACCGCCAGGCGGCTGACGACTACACCGGCCTGCTGACGCCGGTGGTCAAGGGCGTGCTCACCGACAAGGGCTTCGACCACGCCGTGATGGCGCAGCAGGTCTTCGGCGGCCATGGCTACATCGAAGAGCATGGCATGAGCCAGTTCGTGCGCGATGCCCGCATCGCCATGATCTACGAGGGCGCCAACGGCATCCAGGCGCTCGACCTCGTCGGCCGCAAGCTGGCGCAGAATGGCGGCCGCGCGGTGCAGGCCTTCTTCAAGGAGGTCGCCGAGTTCTGCGAGGAGAACCGCGCCGACGAGAAGCTGGCGCCCTTCACCAAGGCGCTGAAGAAAGGTCTCAACGACCTGCAGGCGGCGACCATGTGGCTGGTGCAGAACGCCATGGCCAAGCCTGACAATGCGGGCGCCGCCTCGACCGACTATATGCATCTCTTCGGCCTGGTGGCGCTGGGCTATATGTGGGCGCAGATGGCCAGGGCCGCGGGCGTCAAGCTGGCGGAAGGCGCCAATGGCGCCGCGTCCTTCTACGACAACAAGCTGGTGACCGCGCGCTTCTTCATGGAGCGGATCATGCCGGAGACGGCGACGCGGCTTGCCCGCATTTCCAGTGGCGCGGACACGCTAATGGCGCTGCCGGCGGAAGCGTTCTAGAAATCGTGGGGCGTCCCCCTCCCCCTTGAGGGGAGGGTGGCTGCGAAGCGGCCGGGAGGGGTCGCCCGCGACAAGCTCGACGCCAATTCTGACGACGCGTATTGGGAGGAGGACTACAGCAATGCCTCGGACGCGAGTGAGTTTCGAGATGCGGCAGAAGGCACGTTCGCTTCGTCTCCACGCGACGAAGGCGGAGTCCTTGTTATGGTATGAATTGCGCGAGTTTGCCGCTGATGGCCTGAAGTTCAGACGGCAGTCGCCGATCGGCCCATATATTGTCGATTTCGTTTGTCCGAGGGTCAAACTGATCGTCGAGGTCGACGGCGATCTGCACGAAACTGAAGCAGGAAAGCGCCATGACATCAATCGCGATGCCTATCTGCAATCTCTCGGCTACGTCATCGTCCGAATCGACGAACCTGATGTCATCAACAGTGCATGGCATGTGGCGCAGCTTGTTAAGGACAAGGCCGAGCGTGTCACCGGCGACCCCTCCCGACCGCTTCGCGGCCACCCTCCCCTCAAGGGGGAGGGGGACGCCAGCGCAACGGAGGAAGTAGCATGACAAATCCAGCCGAAATTCTTGGCTTGCCAAAACCCGCCTGGGCGGCGGACGAGGTCGGCATGCTCTACGACATGGCGTCGCGCTTCATGTCGGAAGAGATCGCGCCGCGCTACGACGAGTTCGAGAAGAACGAGATGGTCGACCGCGAGAGCTGGCTGAAGGCAGGCGCGGCCGGCCTGCTCTGCGCCTCGATGCCGGAGGAGTATGGCGGCTCCGGCGGTACCTTCGCGCATGAGAGCGCCATCATCGAGGCGATCGGCCATGTCGGCGTCGACGGTTTCGGCATCGGCCTGCACAATTCGATCGTCGCCCCCTACATCCTCCATTACGGCTCCGAGGAGCAGAAAAAGAAATGGCTGCCCAAGCTCGCGACCGGCGAGTTGATCGGCGCCATCGCCATGACCGAGCCCGGCGCCGGCTCCGACCTGCAGGGCGTCAAGACGCGCGCCGAGAAGGACGGCAACCACTACAAGATCAGCGGCTCCAAGACCTTCATCACCAACGGCCAGCTCGCCAACCTGATCATCGTCGTCACCAAGACCGATCCGGAAAAGGGCGCCAAGGGCACCTCGCTCATCATCGTCGAGACCGACGAGGTCGAAGGTTTTCAGCGCGGCCGCAACCTCGACAAGATCGGCCTGAAGGCCAACGACACCTCCGAACTGTTTTTCAACGACGTGCGCGTGCCGACCTCGAACCTGCTCGGCCATGAGGAAGGCAAGGGCTTCGTCCAACTGATGCAGCAACTGCCGCAGGAGCGGCTGCAGATCGGCACCGGCGCGATCGCCATGATCGAACGCGCGCTCGCCTTGACCATCGACTACGTCAAGGAGCGCAAGGCCTTCGGCAAGGCGGTCATCGATTTCCAGAACACCCAGTTCAAGCTGGCCGAGCTGAAGACCGAGGCCACGATCGGTCGCGTCTTCTACAATGACTGCGTCGCCCGCCACATCGATGGCGGCCTCGATCCGGTCACCGCCTCGATGGCCAAATACTGGCTTAGCGACCTGCAGGGCAAGGTGGTCGACGAGTGCCTTCAATTGCACGGCGGCTATGGCTACATGAATGAATACCCGATCGCCCGCATGTACCGCGACGCTCGCGTCCAGCGCATCTACGGCGGCACCAACGAGATCATGAAATTGCTGATCGGCAGGAGCCTTTAGGATAGCAATTATGGGCGCATGGGGTTTCAAAATATTCGAAAACGATGACGCAGCCGATTTCGTGGCCGAATTTGAGAACAGTGGCGCCGTCGCCGTTGCGGATGCGCTTGATGCGGCAGGCAGCAATCCTGGCTACATCGAGGCGCCGGATGGCTCGGTCGCACTGGCCGCCGCCGCAATTGTCGCCGCAGCCAACGGGAAGTCCGAGTTCTTGTCTGAACCCGCAGGAACAGCGTTGCGAACTGTCTCGAACTGGCAAGCTTTGAGTGGATTGAAGGGCAAGGCAATCCAGGCAGTCGAATGCGTGAGCGGCCCTAACTCTGAACTGATGGAACTCTGGGCTGAAGCCGCTCCTGCTGATGCAGCCAACTTCAAGAACGAACTGAATCGCCTGCGTGCGGCTTTGCGTTAAAGCAAGCCTTAGACGGCACCACAAGGAAGGAACCGAAAATGGCCGAAGCTTACGTCTATGACGCCGTGCGCACGCCGCGCGGCAGGGGCAAGAAGGATGGCTCGCTGCACGAGGTGCCGGCGGTGCGGCTCGCCGCCAAAACACTGGGAGCATTGCGCGACCGCAACGGCCTCGACACCGGCACTGTGGACGACATCATCTTCGGCTGCGTCGACCCGGTCGGCGAGGCGGGCTCGGTCATTCCGCGCGCCGCCGCCTTCGAGGCCGGCTACGACACCAAGGCGCCCGGCATGCAGATCTCGCGCTTTTGCGCTTCCGGTCTCGACGCCATCAATTTCGGCGCCGCCAAGATCGCGCAGGGTGCCGACGAGATCGTCATCGCCGGCGGCGTCGAATCGATGTCGCGCGTCGGCATGGGCATGTCCGGCGGCGCCTGGTTCATGGATCCGTCCGTCGGCCTGCCCGGCTGGTTCGTGCCGCAGGGCATTTCGGCCGACCTGATCGCCACCAAGTATGGCTTCAGCCGCGACGATGTCGACGCCTATGCCGTCGAGAGCCAGAAGCGCGCCGCCAAGTCCTGGTCCGAGGGCCGCTTCAAGAATTCGGTGATCCCGATCAAGGACCAGAATGGGCTGACCATCCTCGACCATGACGAGCACATGCGACCGGCGACCGACATGCAATCGCTGGCCTCGCTCAACCCGTCCTTCGTCATGCCTGGCGAAATGGGCGGCTTCGATGCGGTTGCCGTGCAAAAGCACCCGGAAGTCGAAGAGGTCAACCACGTCCACCATGCCGGCAACTCCTCCGGCATCGTCGATGGCGCCGCTGCCGTCCTGCTCGGCTCCAAGAAGGCCGGCAAGGCGATGGGCATCAAGCCGCGCGCCCGCATCCGCGCCTTCGCCAACATCGGCTCCGAGCCGGTGCTGATGCTGACCGGCCCGGTCGACGTCACCGAAAAGCTCTTGCAGCGTGCCAAGATGAAGCTGTCGGACATCGACCTGTTCGAGCTCAACGAGGCCTTCGCCTCGGTGGTGCTGCGCTACATGCAGGCCTTCGAGATCCCGCACGACAAGATCAACGTCAACGGCGGCGCGATCGCCATGGGCCATCCGCTCGGTGCCACCGGCGCCATGATCTTCGGCACCGTGCTCGACGAGCTCGAGCGCCGTGACCTGAACACCGCCCTGGTCACGCTCTGCATCGGCGCCGGCATGGGCACCGCCACCATCATCGAACGCGTCTGACGGGGAAAGAGAAGATGAGCTACACCAATTTCACCCTAGACATCGACGCCGACGGCATTGCGCTGGTCACCTGGAACATGCCGGATCGATCGATGAACGTCTTCACCGAAGAGGTGATGCGGGAGCTTAACGCCATCGTCGACCATGTCGCCGGCGACGCGGCCATCAAGGGCGCGGTCATCACCTCCGGCAAGGATACTTTCTCCGGCGGTGCCGACATCACCTTGCTGCAGAAGATGCTGGGCGCCTTCGCCGCCGACAAGGCGAAGGATTTGGGCAAGGCGACCAAAGCCCTGTTCGACAATGCCGGCGTCATGACCGGCCTGTTCCGCAAGATCGAGACTTCCGGCAAGCCGTGGGTGTCGGCGATCAACGGCACCTGCATGGGCGGCGCCTTCGAGATGTCGCTCGCCTGCCACGGCCGCGTCGCTGCCGATTCCGACAAGGTGAAGATGGCGCTTCCGGAAGTGAAGATCGGCATCTTCCCTGGTGCCGGCGGCACCCAGCGCGTGCCGCGGCTGACCGATCCGCAGCAGGCGCTGCAGATGCTGACCACCGGCCAGACTCTCACGCCGCAGAAGGCCAAGGCAATGGGCCTGATCCACGAGATCGCCGAGCCTTCGAAGCTGGTCGAGACCGCCAAGGCGATGATCAAGAACGGCCTGAAGCCGGTGGCGCCCTGGGACGAGAAGGGCTTCAAGCTGCCCGGCGGCCCGGTCTATTCGGCGGCGGGCGCCAATCTCTGGCCGCCGGCCATCGCCATCCTGCGCCGCGAGACCTTCGGCAACTATCCGGCCGCCGCGGCGATCCTGAAATGCGTCTATGAGGGCCTGCTGGTGCCGTTCGACACCGCGCTCAGGATCGAGCAGCGCTATTTCACCGAGATCATGCAGACCAGGGAAGCGGCGGCGATGATCCGCTCGCTGTTCGTGTCGCTGCAGGAACTGAACAAGGGCGCGCGTCGCCCGACCGGCGTGCCGGACACCAAGTTCAAGAAGATCGGCATCCTCGGCGCCGGCTTCATGGGCGCCGGCATCGCCTATGTCACGGCCAAGGCCGGCATTCCCGTCGTGCTGCTCGACCGCGACATGGAGTCGGCAGAAAAGGGCAAGGCGCATTCCGACAGCCTGATTTCTGATCAGGTCAAGAAGGGCCGCGCCAAGCCCGAAGAGAAGGACAAGTTGCTGTCGCTGATCACGCCGACGGCCGACTATGCCGACCTCGCCGGCTGCGATCTGGTGGTCGAGGCCGTGTTCGAGGATTCCGCCGTCAAGAAGGGCGCCACCGAAAAGGCGGAAGCGGTGCTGAAGTCGTCGGCGATCTTCGCCTCCAACACCTCGACCATCCCGATCACCTCGCTGGCGAAGAATTCGGCGCGACCGAAGAATTTTGTCGGCATCCACTTCTTCTCGCCGGTCGACAAAATGATGCTGGTCGAGATCATCCTCGGCAAGAAGACCGGCGACAAGGCGCTGGCGACCGCCATCGATTTCGTCCGCGCCATCAAGAAGACGCCGATCGTGGTCAACGACACGCGCGGCTTCTACGTCAACCGCTGCGTCCTGCGCTACATGTCGGAAGCCTACAAGATGCTGATCGAGGGTGTCCCGGCACCGATGATCGAGAACGCCGCCAAGGCGGCCGGCATGCCGGTCGGTCCGCTGGCGCTGACCGACGAGACGGCGATCGACCTTGCCCAGAAGATCATGAAGCAGACGATCAGGGATATCGGCGAGAAGGCAGTCGATCCGAAGCAGATGGCGCTGATCAACACCATGGTCGACACGCATGGCCGCTTCGGCCGCAAGAACGGCAAGGGCTTCTACGACTATCCGGCCAAGCCGGCGAAGAAGAAGCTGTGGCCGGGCCTCAAGGATCTCTACCCACAGCTCAAGCCGGAGAAGATCGACTATGAGGAGCTGAAGCAGCGCCTGCTGGTCACCATCGCACTGGAAGCGGCGCGGGTGATGGAAGAGGGCATCGTCACCGATCCGCGCGAGGCCGATGTCGGCTCGATCCTCGCCTTCGGCTTCGCCCCCTTCACCGGCGGCGCACTGTCCTACATCGACGGCATCGGTGCGCAGCAGTTCGTCAAGATCGCCAAGGGCCTGCAGAAGAAGTACGGCGCCGAGTTCAAGGCGCCCAAGCTGCTGCTCGACATGGCCGAGAAAGGCGAAACCTTCTACCAGCGCTTCGACCCGTACGCGAAGGGCGAGGTCAAGCAGGCAGCCTGACGGCCGACGCGGATGTATGTCTGGGCGCGCATGGCGCGCATGATGGCCACGGCGCGAAGCCGTGGCCCTTACCTTATCGGCGGCGACAGCCGGCTTGCCTTCCGCTGCCTGCCGACCGACATCGATTTCAACCTGCATCTCAACAATGCCCGCTATATGATGCTCGCCGACCTCGGCCGCATCGACATCTTCCTGCGCGCCGGCCTGATCGCGCTGGCGCGCAAGAACGGCTGGGCACCGATGATCGGCGGGCTGCAGGTGGCCTATGTGCGCGAGATCCGGCTGTGGCGGCGCTTCGAGGTCATATCCTCGATCGAGACCTGGGAGGGAACCTCGGTGATCGGCAGGCACCGCTTCGTCCTCGACAGCGGCGATACGGCCGCGCTGATCATGACCACCGGCGGCGTCTACGACCGCCGCAATCGCCGCTTTCTCGACATCGCCGAGGTTGTCGCCGCGCTTGGCCGTTCTGCTCAGTCGCGCCCACCGACCGAGGCCGAGCAGGCATTCATGGCCTCGCACCGGAATTTGCGGGAACTTGCCAAAAAGGCCTGATCGTTGGCGATCCCGCGCTTCCTCGGTGGACATTGGGGCGGTTGCGCGGTAGACAGGAAGAGGCATTTTTTCCTGTTTTGAAGGAGAGCTCGATTGCTCTCGCACGACCGTGTCTGGGCTGCCATCGACGCACTCGCCGAGCGTTATTCGCTGTCGGCGTCAGGTCTGGCAAGGCGCGCCGGTCTCGACTCCACCGCCTTCAACAAGTCGAAGCGCCTGTCCTCGGACGGGCGGCCACGCTGGCCCTCGACCGAATCGCTGGCCAAGATCATCGAGGCCACCGGCGCCTCGCTTGAGGAGTTCACCGGGCTGGTCGAAGGCCTCGGTGGGACCGCTTCGCAGCCACGCAGGTCTTCGGTGCCGCTGCTCGGCTTTGCCCAAGCCGGCGCCGGCGGCTTTTTCGACGATGCCGGCTATCCGGCGGGGCAGGGCTGGGATCTGGTGGAATTGCCGGCGCGGGCGACCGCGACCTCCTATGCGCTGAAAGTGCAGGGCGATTCCATGCTGCCGCTCTACCGCAACGGCGACGTACTGATCGTCGAGCCGGGAGCGGCCACTCGCAAGGGCGACCGCGTCGTCGTGAAGACCGCCGCGGGCGAGGTGATGGCCAAGGTGCTCGATCGCCAGACCGCGAAGTCGATCCTGCTGGTCTCCCTCAATCCCGATCATCCCGACCGCGATATTCCGATGCGCGACGTCGAATGGGTGGCGCGCATCGTCTGGGCCAGCCAGTAGGTGCGGCTGCCTCACCTTGCCGTGGCGGTTCTGGCGGTGCCGGCGATGGCGGCGCC
>NZ_RZOF01000185.1:0-12224 GCF_003998955.1 Mesorhizobium sp. M4B.F.Ca.ET.017.02.2.1
CCCCGCCATACCAGGCGCGCGGGCTCTTCTCGTTCTGTTCGATGAAGCGCATGGCCCAGAGCTTCGGCGCGCCGGTGACGGTGACCGCCCAGGCGTGCGACAGGAAGGCGTCGAAGGCATCCATGCCCTCGCGCAGCCGCCCCTCGATATGGTCGACGGTGTGGATCAGGCGCGAATACATCTCGATCTGGCGGCGGCCGATGACACGCACCGAGCCCGGATCGCAGACGCGAGATTTGTCGTTGCGGTCGACGTCCGAGCACATGGTGAGCTCGGACTCATCCTTCTTGGAGTTGAGCAGCTTCAGGATCTGCTCGGAGTCCGAAATGGCGTCGTCGCCGCGCTTGATCGTGCCCGAGATCGGGCAGGTCTCGACGCGGCGGCCATTGACGCGCACGAACATCTCCGGCGAGGCGCCGATCAGATATTCGCCCTCGCCGAGATTGATGAAGAAGGAATAGGGCGACGGGTTGATCGATTTCAGCTTACGGGAGATCTCGGAAGGCTCGGTCTCGCAGCGCTCGTAGAACATCTGGCCGGGCACCACCTCGAACAGATCGCCGCGCTTGAAGCTCTCCATCGCCCGGCGCACCAAATTGGCGTATTCGCCGGGCTCGTGATCGCCGCGCGGCGGGATGCGGTCGGCAGTCCTGAACGGCTCGACGGCGGCGTCGCGGGCCAGGCCTTCGGTCGAAAATCCCTCGCCGGAATAGTCGTAGCGATCGGTCCAGGCCTTGGTCGAATAGTGGTCGACGACCAGGATCTCGTCGGGCAGGAACAGCACCAGGTCGCGCTGGCTGTCCTTGCGCTCGAGCTTGTAGTCGACCGGGTCGAACTGGAAGGCGAGGTCGTAGCCGAAGGCGCCATAAAGCCCGAGATTGGCGTCTTCCTCGGTCTTGAACAGGGCGGTGATGGCGCGCAGCACCGTGAACACCGAAGGCACGCGGCTGCGCTCTTCCTCGGTGAAGACACGGCCGGGCTTTGCCACATCGAGGCGAATGAGCTTCCTCGTGGACTCGGCGATCGTTACCTCGCTTAATCCCGCGAGCGTCTTGCCGATCACCGGCAGCAGCGCCTCGCCACGGCCGTTTAGCGCCTCGATGCGCATGGCGCGGCCGCGCGCCGAGATCACCAGCGGCGGGTCGATGATGGCGGTGTCCCAGCGCGTGTAGCGGCCCGGATATTCGTAGTTCGAGGAGAACACCGCGCCGCGCCGCGAATTGAGGCCATCGACATAGGCGTCGATCGCCCCGTCATAGGGCCGGTCGTGGCGCTCGCGCGTTATCGTCACGCCGCCGGCGGTGACGAAGCGCTCGGCCCCGTTGTCCAGAACTTTTGTCGTCATTGCCGTCTCCATCAGCGTTTTGGGCAACGGACCCGGGAATGGCTTAAAAAACAAATGGCCGCCCGGACATTCCGTTGCGGCCACCCTCTCTATTCACGCGCACGCGTTCGAACAGGCCGCTGTCAGCGAGCCCACCACCAAACAGTCTTGTTCGAGCGCATGTTCATGGGATTCCCATAGCGGCGAATGAACGGCCGCGCAACTGGATTCCACGAAGCTGGTAAAGGGCCTGCCTCTCTCAGTCCTCCAGCGTTCCCGACCTTGCGTCGTCGCTCCTTTTGTCGCCGACCAGCTTCAGAAGGTCTTCGCCGGCGCGGATGATGCGCCGCGAACGCCTGGTCAGGATAAGGCCGGCCTGGGGCGCGAACACTTCCGTGCTGCCGCCCGTTTCGCCCGGGGCGTAGACGATTTTGGCGAGCCGCGCTCCCTTGGCGACGCGGTCGCCGGGCTTCACGTCATAGACGACCGCGCCACCCTTCGGCGCCGGCATCATGTCGATGTTTTCCAGCGGCGCCACGGTGCCGGTGAAGGCGCCGGGCGTGGCCAAGGCGGGATCGGCGACAACGCCGCGCGCGACAAGCAGCCGATAGAGCCCCTCGGCATCGGCAGCGGCCAATTCGCCGTCGACGTCGAGTATGCCGCGATACTCGACCGTGGTGGCGACCCGCCGGTCAAAACGCGCGACTTCGGCCGGAACGTTCTGATAGGGCATGATCGAGGCGCCCTCGAAGGTGCCGTCAGTGTCCTCGTTCCACAACAGCACCGCATCGACGCCCATGGCCGCCGCGCAATCGGCCATCGCCGGCCACAGGCTGGTGTGGATGTAGAGGTAAGGCAGGCCCTCGTCGTCGCAATGCAGGTCGAGCACGATGTCATGGCCGAGCGAGAGTTGCAGCAGTCGCGACTTCAGCCGCTGGTCGGGTGTGGCAAGAGTCGTATCGGGCAAAAGCGCGGTGTCAGGCGCGGCAAGCAGCGGGAAGCCGCGGTTGAAATTGGTGCGCGTGCCAAGATGGAAGCGGCCCTGATGCTCGCCGAAATGGTACTGCGCGCGGCCGATCGGGTTGGCCCAGGGCACGATGGTGATGCCGCCCCTGATGCGGCCCTCGGCTTCGGCCCTGGCGAGCATCGGCATCAGCGCGTCGATGGCGACCACGCCCGGCAGTTCGCCGGCATGGAGTGCCGCCTGCAGATAGGCCGAAGGCGCCGCCTTGTCCGTCCCCTCGAAGCGGAGGACCGGGAATTCGTAGGAAACACCCTCGCTGTCGCCGGCGATGCGTTCGATCGATCTGTGCATGGAGGCCTCCGGGAAAGAGGCGAACCCATGCACTTTTGCGATTGCGCTGTCGATTGGTCCAGGCCGAGGCGCTATGGGCGCAAACCACGCCGATGGCGACACTAGGCCAGCGGCTTCAGCTCCTGGGCTATGGTCGGCAGAAGCTCGGAGACGTTGGGGTGGATGTGCATGGCACGCGCCAGCGTCGATATCGGCGCCTTGGAATACATCAGGTCGAGCACCGAGTGGATCACCTCGTCGCCGCCCGGACCAAGCACCGAGCAGCCGAGGATCTCGCCGGTGTCGGCGTCGGCCAGGATCTTCATGAAGCCCTGCGTCTCGCCTTTTTCCACGGCGCGGCCGACGCGGGTCATCGGCCGCTGGCCGACCAGCGCGCGGCGGCCGGATTTCCTCACCGCGGCCTCGGTCATGCCGCAGCGGCCGAGCGGCGGATCGATGTAGAGCGCATAGGCCTCGATGCGGTCGCTGACCTTGCGCGGATCGTTGTCGAGCAGGTTGGCGGCGACGATCTCGAAGTCGTTGTAGGAGGTGTGGGTGAAGGCGCCCTTGCCGTTGCAGTCGCCCATCGCCCAGATGCCGGGCACGCTGGTCCGCAACTGGTCGTCGACGACGACGAAGCCGCGCCTGTCGACCTCGACGCCGGCCTTGTCGAGGCCGAGATCGTCGGTGTTGGGGTTGCGGCCGAGCGCCAGCAGCACATGCGAACCGACGGCGGGCGGCTTGCCGGCGGCGAAGGTGACGGCGACATCGCTGCCCTGCTTGGCAAAACTGATGTCTTCGGCGCCGAGATGCACCGTGATGCCTTCGTTCTGGAGGATCGACAGGATGGCAGCCGAGACGTCCTCGTCCTCGCGGCCGGTCAGCCGCGGGCTCTTTTCGATCACCGTCACCTCGGAGCCGAAGCGGCGGAACATCTGCGCGAATTCGAGCGAGATGTAGCTGCCGCCGACGACGACGAGATGGCGGGGCAGCACGTCGAGATCCATCATCGAGGAATTGGTGAGGTAAGGCACCTCCTCGACGCCGGGCAGGTCGGGAACGGCGGCGCGGCCGCCGGTGTTGAGGAAGATCTTCGGCGCGGTCAGCAGCTCGTCGCCGACGCGCACGGTGTTGGCGGACTCGAAACGCGCATGGCCGCGGTAGAGCGTGCATTTCTCCATGCCCGCGATCCAGGTTTCCAGCCCCGTGCGGGAAGCGCCCGACACCTTGTCCTTGCGCGCCTTGATCGCTTTGTAGTTGACGCCCACCGGGCCGGATAAGGTCACGCCATAGTCGGCGGCGCGGCGGGCGAGATGGGCGGCGTAGGCGCTCGCCACCATCGTCTTGGTCGGGATGCAGCCGGTGTTGACGCAGGTGCCGCCGACGAGCTTGCGCTCGACCAGCGCCACGCTCATGCCGGCCGCGTTCAGCCGGCCGGCGAGCGGCGTGCCGGCCTGGCCGGCGCCGATGATGATGGCGTCGAAGGTTTTTGCCGTCATGCCACGGCCGCCACGATCAGCAGGCCGCCGATGATCGCGACGGCGTCCTCGATGAAGGCGGCGGGCGGGTCCTTGCCGAAAGCTGCCGCCAGCCGGCCGCGGAACTCGGCGCCGCCAAGCGTGCCGATCACGGCGCCGATGGCGCCGGCAATCAGGCCGCCGATGGTGGCGCCGCCGGTCGCGCCGAGCACGGCGCCGCAAAAGGCGCCGATGATGACGCGGGCGCCGAACTGCTGCGGCACCTTGCGGCTCGGCGTCGACGGCAACTGGTCGGTGATCAGCTCGGCGACCCCCAGGATGGTGGAGATGCCGACGGCGATCCAGTGCCCCATGAAACTCGCCCAGCTGCCGGCGACCGGCAGCCAACCGAGCCAGGCGCCCCAGGCGGTGACGGCAAGTGCCGTTCCGGCGCGGAGCCCGGCAACGACCCCGATCAGCAATGCAAGCAGATAAAGCATGATTGACCCCCTCGATGTCAGGACCTCGCAGTCCGGCGCGAGCAAGCTAGCATAGGCCGGACATTTGGCCAGCAGGCTTTCGCCCAGCAAAGGATTGTGCTTTGGCAGTAATTCGATGGAGACGCGGCCATGACGACAAGTGAGCGCATGAAGATGGCGGCGGGCGAGTGGTACACTTGCGTCGATCAGGAACTGGAAGCGCTGCGCGTTGCCGCGCGCGATGCGGTGTTCGAGCACAACGGCCTGCCGCCCCGGCAGCGCGGCGACATCGGCCCGGCCTTACGGTCATTGTTGGGAAACGCGGGCGAGGGGGCGCGCATCGAGGGGCAGTTCCACTGCGCCTACGGGTTCAACCTCTTTCTCGGAGATGGTGTCTTCCTCAATGCCGGCTGCACGGTCCTCGATACGGCGCCGGTGCGCATCGGCAAGCGAACGCTGCTTGGGCCCAATGTGCAGATCTACTGCGCCGAGCATCACCGGGAGGCTGCAGGAAGGCAGGCGGGCCTGGAGATCGCCAAACCGGTGACGATCGGCGCCGATGCCTGGATCGGCGGCAGCGCCATCATCCTCGGCGGCGTCAACATCGGCGAGGGCGCGATCGTCGGCGCAGGCGCCGTGGTTACCCGCGACGTCGCAGCGAACACCACGGTGGTCGGCAATCCGGCGCGTCCGGTCAGGCAGCGTTGAGCGGCTTGCCGGTTCGGGTCAAAACATTGCGGCGTGTGTCGGCCTTTTGGCACCGGCACTCCTGGAGAACTCGCGCCGATATTGCATCGGCGAGGTCTTGAGCCGCGCGGAAAAATGCTGGCGCAGCGAGGTGGCGCTGCCGAAGCCGGCTTCGAAGGCCACCGTATCCATCGATTTCTCCGTCGCCTCCAGCAGCCTCTGCGCGAGCGCGATCCGCTGGTCGGCCAGCCAGTCGCCGAAGCTGGTGCCGATCGACTTCTGGAAGCGGCGCGTGAAGGTGCGGCGGGTGAGGCCGGCCGCCTCGGCGACGCTGTCGAGGCTGTGCGCCTCGCCGAGCGTCGCCCGCACCTTGTCGAGGGCCTGCGCGAACCGGTCGGCGGTCGGGGTCGGCGCCAGCGGGCGCTCGATGAATTGCGCCTGACCGCCTTGCCGGTGTGGTGACAGCACGACATGCCGGGCAAGCCGCAACGCCACTTCCGCGCCGTAGCGGGCGCGCACGATATGCAGACAGCAGTCGAGCCCGGCGGCGACGCCGGCCGAGGTTACGATGTCGCCGTCGTCGACGTAGAGCACGTCGGCGTCGACGGCGATGTCGGGATGGAGCGCCTGCAGCCTGTCGGTATAGGCCCAGTGCGTCGCCGCCTTGCGTCCGCCGAGCAGTCCCGCGGCGGCGATTGCGAACGTGCCGAGGCACAGCCCCACGATCAGCGCGCCGCGCCGGTGGGCGCGGCCGAGCGCCTCGGTCAGCGTCGCCGGAAGCGGGTCTTCGAGGTCTTTCCAGCTTGGAATGATGACAATGTCGGCATCGTCGAGTGCCGCAAGCCCATGCGGGACGGCGATGGTCAGCCCGGCGTCGGTGTGGATCGGTCCCTCCTCCATAGCGCAGACGCGGAAATCGAAGCGCGGCAGGCCGAGCCTGGTGCGGTCGGTGCCGAACACCAGGCAAGGCACGGAGAGGTGGAAGGGGCTGATGCCGTCGAAGGCGATGACGGTGACGATCGGGTCGGCCATGGGAGCTCCGGGAGAAACAGGCAAGATTGTCCCAATTCTTTCGCACGATGTCAATCGGGACACTTTTGCCGCGTTGGCGCCGGGCCTAGCTTGTGCCCATCAACCCGATCGAAAGGAGATCGCCATGTCCGCACCAGCCAATACCGCCCAGCCGCGCCGCGCCCTCGTCGTCGTCGACGTCCAGAACGACTATGATGGCGGCAACCTCGCCATCCAGCATCCGCCGTTCGGCGACAGCGTCGTCAATGTGGCGCGCGCCATGGACGCGGCGTCGGAAGCGGGCGTCAAGGTAGTGGTCATCAAGCAGATGGCGCCGGAGACCTCGCCGATCTTCGCCAAGGGAAGCCATGGCGGCGAGCTGCATCCCGAGATCGCCGGGCGAAGTCGCGACCATTATGTCGAGAAGACGCTGCCCTCAGCCTTCACCGGCACCGATCTCGAGGCGTGGCTGCGCGCCAATGCCATCGATACGATCGCGGTCGTCGGCTACATGACGCACAATTGCGACCTGTCGACCATCATCCATGCCGTGCATATGGGCTTTGCGGTCGAGTTCCTTTCCGACGCCAGCGGCTCGGTGCCATACGCCAACAGCGCCGGCTATGCCTCGGCCGAGGACATCCACCGCGTGGTCACCATCATCCTGCAGTCGCGCTTCGCGGCGGTGCTCAAGACCGCTGAATGGATCGACTGCCTGAAGACCGGCGCCTTGCCGGAGCGCGACACGATCTTTGCCTCCAACCAGCGCGCGCTGGCGCGCAATGCAGCTTAGCCGCGCTCAAATCCGCAAATGAAAAGGGCGCCGCGAAAGCGGCGCCCTTTGTTTTCGCAGCCGAAAGGAAGCCTAGAACAGGCCTTCGATCTGGCCGACCTCGTTGAGGAAGATCTTTTCGGAGGAGGGCGCCTTGGGCAGGCCGGGCATGGTCATGACCTCGCCGCAGATGATGACGACGAAGCCGGCGCCGGCCGAGAGCCGGACCTCGCGCACCGGCACGGTGTGGCCGGTCGGCGCGCCGCGCAGGTTCGGATCGGTCGAGAACGAATACTGGGTCTTGGCCATGCAGACCGGCAGGTTGCCGTAGCCGGCCTGCTCCCAGGCGTGCAGCTGGTCGCGGATCGACTTGTCGGCGATCGCCTCGTCGCCGCGGTAGATGCGCTTGACGATGGTGTTGACCTTCTCGAACAGCGGCATCTCGTCGGGATAGAGCGGCGAGAACTGCGAGGCACCGGATTCGGCGATCTCGACGACCTTTTTTGCCAGATCCTCGATGCCGGCGGAGCCTTGCGCCCAGTGCTTGCACAGGATCGCCTCGGCGCCCTGCGCCTTGACGAAGTCCTTCATAGCCTGGATTTCGGTGTCGGTGTCGGTGGTGAAGTGGTTGATCGCCACCACCGCCGGCACGCCGAACTGCTTCACGTTCTCGATGTGGCGGCCGAGGTTGAGGCAGCCCTTCTTGACCGCCTCGATGTTCTCCTTGCCGAGGTCTTCCTTCTTGACGCCGCCATTCATCTTCATGGCGCGCACGGTGGCGACGATGACTGCGGCCGCCGGCTTGAGGCCGGCCTTGCGGCATTTGATGTCGAAGAATTTCTCGGCACCGAGGTCGGCGCCGAAGCCGGCTTCAGTGACGACATAGTCGGCGAGCTTCAGCGCCGTCGTCGTGGCGACGACCGAGTTGCAGCCATGGGCGATGTTGGCGAACGGACCGCCATGGACGAAGGCCGGGTTGTTCTCCAGCGTCTGCACCAGGTTGGGCTGCATGGCGTCCTTCAACAGCACCGCCATGGCGCCGTCGGCCTTGAGGTCGCGGGCATAGACCGGCGACTTGTCGCGGCGGTAGGCGACGATGATGTCGCCGAGGCGCTTCTCGAGGTCCTTGAGGTCGGTGGCAAGGCACAGGATCGCCATCACTTCCGAGGCGACGGTGATGTCGAAGCCGCCTTCGCGCGGATAGCCGTTGGCGACGCCGCCGAGCGAGCAGATGATCTCGCGCAGCGCCCGGTCGTTCATGTCCATGACGCGGCGCCAGGCGACGCGGCGGGTGTCGATGCCGAGTTCGTTGCCCCAGTAGATGTGGTTGTCGATCAGCGCCGAGAGCAGATTGTGCGCCGTGGTGATGGCGTGGAAGTCGCCGGTGAAGTGGAGGTTCATGTCCTCCATAGGCACGACCTGCGCGTAGCCGCCGCCGGCGGCACCGCCCTTGACGCCGAAGTTCGGGCCGAGCGAGGCCTCGCGGATGCAGACGATCGCCTTCTTGCCGATGCGGTTGAGCCCGTCGCCGAGACCGACCGTCGTCGTCGTCTTGCCTTCGCCGGCGGGCGTCGGGTTGATGGCGGTGACGAGGATCAGCTTGCCGTCCTTGTTGCCTTTCACCGACTTGATGAACTCGGCCGAGACCTTGGCCTTGTCATGGCCGTAGGGCAAGAGATGCTCGGTCGGAATGCCGATCTTGGCCCCGATCTCCTGGATCTGTTTCTTCCTGGCGGCGCGCGCGATCTCGATGTCGGACTTCACTTCGGCCATGACGGCTTTCCTCTGGATTGGTCGGTGGAGGGGACGGGTTTGATGATCTGTGCATGTTCGAGACGCCGTGCGGGCGTGAGGGCATGTTCTAACCCTGTCGCTGCCGCGGCGTCAACTTTCATGCAACTATGTTTCCTGCGAAGAAAGAGTGTTCCTGCTGCCGGGCCGCTTTGGGTCGGCTATCTCGAGCCCGGTCGTTGCGCCGTATAGAAGCCAGAGCGGATGCCGCGCCGCCGTCTCAAAACAGCCGCGCAATGCACCGAATGCGACAGGGGCGACGGCGCAAATCCGCAAGCGCCCTTGGTGGGGGGATGCCGCTACTGCGTCAGCACGTTGCTGATCTCGACCATGTTGGAGCGCACCCTCAGCACGTAGAAACCCATCGTGGTCAGGTGGGTCGGCAGCAGCCAGCCGTCCTCGCGGCCGTTGGCGATGATGAAGGGCTGGATGCGCAGCGCCGAGACGAATTGCGAATCCATCGTGTCCCACAGGTTCTGCAGGTGCTTTTCCTTGATGACGTCCTCGAAGTCAGCCTGGGCGGCCTTCATCAGGCCGTAATAGCCATAGAGCTGGCCGTAGGCGAACCAGAAGCGGTCGTCGGCGCGGAAATCGAACCAGCCGTCATTGTGGTTCTCGGCGCGCTCCTTGAGGATTGCCGAGGTCGAGCCGATGTCGGACGAGATGCGGTCGATATATTGCTTGAGATTGTCGGCGCGGGCGTCGAACGTCGCCTGGCAGCTGGCCAGCCTTGCGTTGAACGAGCGCAGCTTGCGCACGGCGTCGCGATAGTAGCTCGGGGTCGGCGTCTTCGGACCGAACGGATTGAGGCCGAAATACCAGGTCTCCTCGTCGAACTGCAGATTGCCGCGCGCATCCTGGAGATCGGCGTCGATCTGCGAGGTCGTGCGCACTCGGCCGAGATTGTCGGCAAGCTCCGTCGCCGTGCGCCGAACCGCCTGGTTGATGCCGCGCTGGAAGGAAGCCTTGTTATCCATCCACGGCGTATGGTCCCAGTCGATGCCGAACAGGCCGAGCTTGTAGAGGATCATCGACGAGATCCAGGCATTCTGGTTGACGTTGAAGTCGGTCAGATCGGCCGCCACCTGGGCGATCGCCGAATTGCCGCAGGTCTTGGCCGTATCGGTGCCGGCGCCGGCCGAGACCTGCTCGCCGGCCGACACGTTGCGCTTCTCGAACGTGTAGGTGTCGGGATAGTTCGGGTTGAAATTGTTCCACCACTGGGTGGCGTAGAAGAAATTGGCGTAGAGGCCGATGAGCACCAGCAAGGCCAGCCCAACCACCGCCTTCAGGATCCAGCCGCGCTGCCCATACCAGCGGCCGGCCCACATGAACGGCCACAGGACCACGCCGACGAGAAGACCGATGCCGCGGCCGATCCACTGGAAGATCTGGGTGAAGAAACTCACAATCGGGTCAAGCATGGCTCTCGTCACCCCTCAATCAGTCAAGCCGTAAAGGCGCGTGCGGAACGCCGCCTTGTCTTTCAAATATGTGGTTTTCAGAACGTCCACAACATGCGAGCGCCAGGCGTCGCTGAAGCCGTCATAGTCCCTGTAGAAGCCGGGCTTGTTGAAGACGTAGCGCGAGACGAAGTCTTGCGGCACGAAGTCGGAGATCAGCTGGTTGGTCAGCCAGGCATCGGGATGGTCGGGCTTGGCGCGGATCACCAGGAAGCGCTGCTGCGGGAACACTTCCTCGATCTTGAGATGGCCATACTGGGCGATCTCGCGCTTGGCGGCGTTGAGGAAGGGGAAATTGCCGTCCCTGGTGATCAGGTCGGTATGGCCATGGATCCAGGTCTGCAGCCAGACCTTGTCGACGTCGGTCAGATTGCGGTTCGGCTCGGTGTCGCGGATCAGCGCCCGCACCACCATTTCGGCGCGATGCTCGAGATAGCCGGAGGCTTCGATCCAGGAGGCGCGCGGCAGCTCTATGCGGCCGGTCGCGGCGAGGAATTTGAACACCTTGTCGGCGTCCTTGATCGACAGATAGCTCACCTGCCACGGCCGCGAGCGGCGGAAACCGGGCGCGGCCGGGTCGCTGATGACGGTGGTCATGTCGGGATCGACGAAGACGTAGAGGCCGCCGAAATGGCTGGTCCAGTAGGCGTTGTGGCGGAAGATCACCTGGTCCGGCACCAGCGCGTTCTCGCGGATGTCGCCGCAGACCTTGGCCAGCTCGACCCTGCGCTCCAGCATGGCGTTGTCGCGCCAGGCGTCGGGCTCCTGCTTCAACCTGTCGACCAGCTTGCCGAGCTCGGCAGCCTTGCCGAGCACATCCTCTGCCGACAGCACCCTGAACTCGACCTGATTGATCGACAGCAGGTCCTCGATATCGTCCACCTTGGGCACCGAGTCCTCGATCTCGCCGTAGATGACGTCCTTGATGGTCAGCGCGTCGATGGCGCGCTGGTTCTTGGACATGAACTCGAACATCAGCTGCGAGGTGTTTGAGAAGGCGGTGTGGACCACCGGCAGGTCGATCTGCGACGGCGTCAGGATGATGAAGCGGCGGTTGACCTCGTTGGGATCGAGATAGTCGTAGTCGCCGCATTCGTCGGCGACCTCGGGCGAGAAGCCGGTGCGGTCGATCTGGAAGCTGTTCAGCCTGGTGGGATTGAGGCCAAAGGCGACGAGCGCCTTGTTGTAACGCTGGATGAGATGCGGCTCGTCGACGGTCAGCAACCTGCCGTAGATCAGCTCATTGTCGCGCAGAAGGTCGGGTTTCTTGGCGGGACGGGTCATTTATACCTTCTCCCCGTTCACGGGGAGAAGGTGCCCGAAGGGCGGATGAGGGGCGGCGCAAGCGTTCATCGTCTCTCTCCCGACGTGGCGGCCGGCAGAAATCTCACATCGACACCAATCACTTTGCGATCCAGCCGGCCATCAAGGGCTGCGATGATCGTATCAAGCACGCTCGCGCGGCTGTTCAAAACATCCGCGTGCCAAACCCTCAATACCGACCAACCATTTCCATTCATCGTTTCATCTCTGTATCGATCCCGAGACCGACCCGCGTGCTGGCTGCCGTCGACTTCCACGACCAGATTAGCTTCACGACAGGCGAAGTCTGCGAAAAAGGGCCCAATCGGTAGTTGGCGAACAAACTTGTGGCCGTTCAATCGCCGTCCGCGCAGTTCATGCCACAATCTGTCCTCGGCATCGTTCTCAACCCTCCGTAGCTCACGGGCTCTCGTGACCTTCGACTCATTTCCTCCACGCATGGTGCTGCCCCTCATCCGCCCTTCGGGCACCTTCTCCCCGTGAACGGGGAGAAGGAAGATCATGCATTCCATAGCCCCTTCTTCTTCATCTCCTCGATTTCGCGCACGGCGCGGTCGCGCAGCCTGGTGTCGCGGATCATCTTGGTCACGGCGGCGTCGTCGGACTTGTCAGAATAGCGGAAT
>NZ_RZOF01000186.1:0-12178 GCF_003998955.1 Mesorhizobium sp. M4B.F.Ca.ET.017.02.2.1
GCGCCGGCGTCGGCCTTTGGGAATCGGCCGAGGTACGCGTCAACGCCGTCGGCACGATCGAGGTGCTGACCGGTTCGCACAGCCATGGCCAGGGCCACGAGACGACCTTCGCGCAACTGGTCAACCAGCGCTTCGGCGTGCCGATCGACAGCGTGTCGATCGTGCATGGCGACACCGACAAGGTGCAGATGGGCATGGGCACCTACGGCTCGCGCTCGGGCGCGGTCGGTATGTCGGCGATCTCCAAGGCGCTCGACAAGGTCGAGGCCAAGGCCAAGAAGATCGCCGCGCATCTGCTCGAGGCCGACGAGAGCGACATCGTCATCGAGAACGGCGCCCTGAAGGTTGCCGGCACCGACAAGAACGTGCCGTGGTTCCAGATGGCTCTGGCGGCCTACACCGCCCACAATCTGCCGGCCGGCATGGAGCCGGGCCTGAAGGAGACGGCGTTCTACGACCCGGCCAACTTCACCTTCCCGGCCGGCTGCTACATCTGCGAGGTCGAGATCGATCCGGAGACCGGCTCGACCGCGATCATCCAGTTCGTGGCCGCCGACGATTTCGGCAACATCATCAACCCGATGATCGTCGAGGGGCAGGTGCATGGCGGCATCGCCCAGGGCGTCGGCCAGGCGCTGCTGGAAGGCGCCTATTACGACGCCAGCGGCCAATTGCTGACGGCGAGCTACATGGATTATACGATGCCCCGCGCGGGCGACCTGCCGTCGTTCAAGGTCTCGACCTCGAACACGCCGTGCCCGAGCAATCCGCTCGGCATCAAGGGCTGCGGCGAGGCCGGCGCCATCGGTTCGCCGCCGGCGGTGATCAACGCCATCACCGATGCCATCGGCATTGCCGACATCGCCATGCCGGCATCGCCGTCCACGGTGTGGACCGCGATCCGCGCGAAGACCAAGCACTGAGGGAGGGAGCAAGCATGTATTCGGTCGACTACCACCGCGCCGCCTCGGTTGCCGAGGCCGCCAAGCTTTTGAAAAGCGGCGAAGCGAAGCTCCTGTCGGGCGGCATGACGCTGATCCCCGCCATGAAGACGCGGCTGGCCGCGCCCTCGGACCTCGTCGACGTGTCCCGGCTGAAGGAACTGCAAGGCGTCAAGGTGTCGGGCAAGACAGTGACCATCGGCGCCGCCACCACGCACCACGACGTCGCCAATGACCAGAAGCTGAGGAAGGCCTGCCCGGCGCTGGCCCATATGGCCTCGCTGATCGGCGACCCGGCGGTGCGCCACAAGGGCACGATCGGCGGGTCGATCGCCAACAACGATCCGGCGGCCGACTATCCGGCGGCACTGCTGGCGCTGGGGGCGACGATCGTCACCAACAAGCGCGAGATATCAGCCGATAAGTTCTTCAAGGGCCTGTTCGAGACGGCGCTGAAGGATGGCGAGATCATCACGGCCGTCAGCTTCACCGCGCCGGCCAAGGCGGCCTACGAAAAGTTCCGCAATCCGGCGTCGCGCTATGCGATCGTCGGCGTGTTCGTCACCAAGGGCAAGGACGGGGTCCGCGCCGCCGTGACCGGTGCCGGCGACGATGGCGTCTTTCGCTCTAAGGAGATCGAGGCGGCGTTGGCGAAAAATTTCGCGGCGTCGGCCCTCGACGGCGTGAAGGTGCCGGCGAAGAACCTGATGAGCGACATCCACGCCTCGGCGGATTACCGGGCCAATCTGATCGCGGTCATGGCCAAGCGTGCAGTCGCCGCCGCCGGCTGACGCTTGCAGTTCGCATGAAGAGAGAAGGGGCCGTTATGGCCCCTTTTTTCGCTACCGCCTGATCAGGCCGCCTGGCGATTTTTCCGTTCGGACAGGTAACGGCGCAGGCCGGCTTCGCCGCGCGGCGTCGTCCAGCGGTGGTTCCAGGCAAAGGCCTGCCTGAGCAGCGGCGCCAGAAACTTCAGGATCGGCCTCAGCACCGTGACCTGCCAGATCAGGTTGACCCGAGTGCCATTTCCCGATGGCGACAGTTCCGCCCGCCACAGGCCGTCGAAATCGCCGAAGGTCTTGACCACCACGAGCCGGCCGGGTTCGAGTTCGGCCGCCGCGATGATGAAGTTCAGTTCGTAGGGCAGGGCGCCGCGCGCCCGGGCCTTTGCCCGCGAGCCGACCACGCCCTTGCCCTTCTTGTCGAGCGGCACGACCTGCTTGTAGACGTCGCCCCACCAGAGCGGCAGCAGTTCGGCGTCGGAGAGCACATCCCACACCTCTTGCGGCGTCGCCTCTGGAATGTCCCAGCTCTCGTCGAAGCGGAAGACGTTGCTCGGCATGGCGGTTCGCCCCCGGTGGCGCAGACGGCCACTTTAGCGACGGCTTGTTTGTTGCGCCAGTGCCGCGCGCCGGCGCTCAGGCAAGTTGCCTGAGGTAGTAGCGCACGGCCTTCTTGCCGCCATGGATGACCGCGTCGCCGACCTCGGCGAATCCCAGCGCCGCATGGAAGGCGTCCGATGCCGGATTGGGAGGATCGGCATTCACCTCGCAGGTGACGATCGCCTGGCCGGAGCGCGCGACGTGCTCGAACAGATCCTCGTAGAGCCGGCGAGCATGGCCACGGCCGCGCGCGGCTGCCGCGACGACAACCCGGTCGACATAGATGAAGCGCTGGTAGCGTTCGCGGAACCAGAGGAAGTTCGGGCTGTCGTAGTCGGCGTCCTGGTCGAAGGTCATGATGAAGGCCTCGAGCGCGCCAATGCGGCGCGCATAGAAGGCCTCGCCGAGCAGGAAGGAGAGCCGCTCGGCTTCCAGCCAGGACAGTTCCGCCGCATGCTCGTTGTTGAGCGCGAGGATGGCGGGCTCGTCCCCGGGCGAAACGCGGTCGATCGGCGAGCGTCCTTCGGTCATCGCATCTTCCCAGGAATCAGGCCCTGACGGCCGCGATGGTCGCCGCCACCAATGCCCCGTCGGTCACCGTGGTGCGGTACTCGCGGTCGAGGTCGCTGCCGCCCATGCCGACGCGCGGGTTGCGGTAGCGCATGGCGCTCGGCACATCGGCAAGGGCCGCGAAATGCATTTCCTTCAGCCCGGTCCTGGCGAGCACCTCGGCGATATTGTCGGGATCGAGCCCGCCGCAGCCGAGGATGATGATGCGCTCGCCGGACTGTTGGACGAGCGCGGCCAGAAGCTCGGCGCCCTCCAGAGCGGTGTCGCGCTGGCCGCTGGTCAGCACGCGGCCGACCCCGCAGCGGACCAGCGCCTCGAGCGCCTCGGCCGGGTCGCGCGTCATGTCGAAGGCGCGATGGCAGGTGACGTTGAGCGGGCCAGCCGCGCGCACCAATTCGCCCATGCGGGCCTCGTCGATGGTGCCGTCGGCATTCAGGCAGCCGACGACGACGCCGGCGACGCCGAGACCGGCAAGCGCGCTGACATCGGCAAGCATCGAGCGGTACTCGGCCTCGCCGTAGAGGAAATCGCCGCCGCGCGGCCTGACGATGACGTGGAACGGAACGGTGGCGAGCTCAAGCGCCGCGCGCACCGTGCCGAGGCTCGGCGTGATGCCGCCTTCGACCAGGCTGGCGCAGAGTTCGACCCGGTCGGCGCCGGCGGCCTGCGCGGCAAGCAGCCCGTCAATGCCTTCGACACAGAGTTCGATCAGGGGTGGCTGAGGATTCTTGCTCAAGGTGCGGTCCGTCCATGATTTTTCGGCGACAGCCCTAGCATCGGGTCTGCTGCCGTGAAAGCGGCAATGATCGGTCCAGCGGGCGACGGGCGACCGGCATTCGCCAAGGCGTGCTTGACAATTCAATAACTAGCGAGTTATGAGTTAATTCATAGCCGACGGGTTATAGATCGAGACAGGCGATGTGGCCCAAAGGCCGTCCAGCCTGCGGCGGTGTCGGCGAACCAAAAAGCCCTGGGGAAGCCAGGACCTCCGGAAGCTGAGCGCCCGGGGCTTGTAAGGACACGACCGAAGGAGGCCATTGTGCAAGCACGACTGAAGAACCCCGTAATGCTCATCCCCGGCGCGTTGCAGGCGCTGCTGGCGCTGGACAAGTCGACCGAGGCGGCCGACGTGCCTTATGTGACGCGCAAGCTTGTCCACCTGCGCGCCAGCCAGATCAACGGCTGCAGCGTCTGCGTCGACATGCATGCGCGCGAGTTGAAGAAGGCCGGCGAGAAGGACGAGCGCATCTTTGCCGTGTCGGCCTGGCGGCAAACGCCTTATTTCACGGAGCCGGAACGCGCCGCGCTTGCGCTGGCCGAAGCCACGACGCGGCTGAGCGATCGGGCCGACCCGGTGCCGGACCCGATCTGGGACGAAGCCGCCCGGCATTATGACGAAAAGCAACTGGCCGCACTGGTGGTGCAGATCGCCCTGATCAACGCTTTCAACCGCCTCAACGCCGCCACCGAGCAACCTGTCGGCGCCTGGGGATGAGGGCGATTACTGGCGCAGCACCGTGTTCTTGGCGCCCTGCTCGACCTGGTCGATGACCAGCAGTTTCACCGGGCCGTCGCCGAGATTGGTGGCCTGGTGCCACTGGCCGATCATCGCAACGATGAAATCGCCGGTCTTGTAGGTATTGCTGTTGCCGGTTTCGACATTCGTCACCTTGAGCGTTCCGGCCTCGACATAGGCGTAGCGGGGAAACGGGTGCTTGTGGATCGGCAAGGTCGCGCCCACGGCGATCTCGAAGCTCGAGACGATGACCTCGACATTCTTCTGCGGCAGCGTGATGGGCTGGCCGGACGCCGTTTGCGTGCGATCGGCGAGCGGCGTCACGACGACAGGGTTTGCGCCGCTGTCCAGAGCGTTGGCGGCGGTTGCGGACAGCGCGACGGTTAGCAGCAGCGCCGATGCCAGGACGATTCGCATGGTTCCTCCTCAGGGTTTGCCGGACCATGGCGCGGCGGGCGTGCGGGCGCAAGATTCGTTGCCATCGGCGGCCTTATCAGTGAGAGGGCCAGCACAGCCTGTTGCGGCCGCAGCGGTGAGGAGTGCGAGAAATGCGGGAAGGCCGCTCAGCCGCCGCTTCGGCTCATTCTGATGAGCCCTTTCAACGCTTCATGAGGTCACGGCTGAACCTGACCTCGTGGCCGTACGAGCCGCTCGGCAGGTCGGCGGCGGCCTGGCGGAAACTGTCTTCTATCCGTGTTGTATAACGGCCTTCATTCTGAAGCCTGTCCCACAGGACAAAGCAGACCGCCAAGGCGATGACAATGAGTACCGGTCGCATCGGAAAATCTCCCTCAAGAAGTTCCCGACAAAGCGGCTGTATGATGAGCCTGCTTCAGGCGAAATACAAGAGATTGCTAATATATGGTTGCCAGCGCTTGGCGTGTACGCCTCTCGGTGGCGCCGCGACTTGGTGATGATCAGCTGGCCGCGCTAGCCAATGATGGCCAAGCCAATGGCAATGCCCAACCCGATGGCAATGCCCATCAGGAGCTTGCCGGCGAGATTGAGGGCGATGGCGCGGACGTTGGCGCGCACATCACTATGGGGCTGTGCCACAGCCCTTGTCAGGTCATCGAAAGTCGCTTCCACGGTTGCCACCCTGCGATCTTTTCAGGGTAAGCCTAAATCATATCCTCGGTTATGTGCTAGGCAGCAAGCCACAGAAGGCGCCGGGAGGCGCATCTCCGCCGCAGGCCGAACCCGCTTAGCGCGCGCTCGCCCGGCGCGCGGTGGCCGGCCCGGGACCGCGCATATAGTGGAGCTCCGGCCGGTAGCGCGGATGAACGAACTCGCGAAAAGCCGATGCCAACCGAATGAGGGCTAGCCCAAGGGCGGTGACCGAGAGCACCGCAAGAGGGCCGAACATAAGTTTGTGCGACATCATTGTCCCAACCTCAGATGCCGGTGTCGATATGGAACAGGTCTTTTCGGCCGGCATGACTGAAATTGTGGCAGCAAGAACCGTGCCACCCTTGCCCGGCGCACGATTTGCCGCCTGGGCCGACGCACGCCGGCGTCTCGGAATGGGTCATTTGCTGCTGGCACCACAATTGCACTGCCAGCAATGCCGGGTTGTTGGGACCGGCAATAGGGGCGTTTGGGGGCCTCGCCGCTCCGCGAATGGAGCGGCGAGGTTTCTGCTTTTCCGGCCGTGCCTTCGGGCGACGCGACATGTTCCGGCCGGTTGCTGGTGTCGATCGGCACTAGGAATTCGAAGTCGTTGAGCCCGTCCCCACCATCGAGCCGCCAGGCGGCGGCGTCGCCAGTCCGTAGGCCCCTCACGCCCGGCGGCTCAGAGTGGCCGGCGCTTTCGGTCGGAGCCATCGGAACAAAGAGCGCGTCTGTCTGGTTTCGGGTGAGGGAGAGAAACCTGATGCCAGATCAAACCAAAGAGCGGCCCCCGCCGAAACCCGACCACAAGAAGCCACCGGTGCATCCCCGCCACAAGGATTCATCATCGCCCGAGCCCGATCATGTCGACCCACCGCCGCGAGATGTGCGTGAGGCACCGTCACCAAATCCAAACGGGAACAAGAATGGTTGACCGGACCAGGCGATGAACGGCTGGAGCGGTTGCGGCCTTTGGATATGGACGCATCCGTGGCTGCCTAGCCGGACTGGCTGCGCAGCTTTCGCCTAAGTCTTTGAAAAAACTTGGCTCCCCGGGCCGGATTCGAACCAGCGACCAACCGGTTAACAGAGGGTTTCCAATGTGATTTTCTGGATCAGCGTGCGACAGCCTGAATTTCTAAAAATTCTTTGAATAACAACAAATTAGTGTTTCATCCCGTCGCGACCTGTCGCAGCCGGTATCGACAAAGCGCGTGGTTTTGTGTAGATCATTCTGTAGATCACTTATGGGCCCCCGGGCAACCGGTTGTAGCAAGATTGGTCGCTGGACAGATGCCGAAACTCGAACTCACCGACAAATTCTGCCAGGCTGCCAAGGCCGGTTCCGGCCGAAAAGCCGACTATTTCGATACGACCGTCAAAGGTCTTGTGCTGCGCGTCTCGGCGGGTGGGCAAAAGACCTGGTTCGCGGTTTACGGGCCGCCCGACAAGCGGCAATGGTTGAAGCTCGGCACCTATCCCGAGACACCGCTCGGCACCGACAAGGGCGCTCGCCAGAAGGCCAAGGACACTCGTGCAAGCGTGCAAGAGGGCGGCGACCCTGTGGCCGCCAAGAAAGCGCACGCCGCCTCGATGACCGTCTCTGATTTGGTCGAGAGCTATCTCACCCGCCGGGCATCATCGCGGCGGTCGGTCGATGAGATCGCGCGCCGGCTGCGCAAGAATGTGTCCGGCTATGACGCTGACGGAAAGAAGGTCGAGAAGGCATCATCTGGCTGCATCGGCGAGGTGAAGCTCGCGGACCTGCATCGTCGCGACATCACTAAGGCGATCGACGCGGTGAAGGACCGGGGCGCGGCCGTCGAGGCAAACCGGGTGTTCGAGGACATTCGCGCCATGATCCGATGGGGGCGCGGTCGTGGCGATCTGGACAACAACTTGACCGAAGGTATGGCTAGGCCGACCGAAACGGTCGAGCGCGACCGCGTGCTGACGGCCGACGAGATCAAGACGATGTGGGCAGCCTTGCCCGAAGCCGACATGCGGGAAAGCACCCGCCGCATTCTGCGCCTGTGCTTGGTTACCGGACAGCGTGTTGGCGAGATCGCCGGTATGGAGCACGGCGAACTGGACTTGACACGCGGCCTTTGGACGATACCAGCCAGGCGCGCGAAGAACGGCCGCGACCATATTGTCCCGCTGTGTGAAATGGCAATCCGGATCATCGGCGATCAGATCGCAGACGTGAAGGCGCTGTCGGAGCGCAAGGGCAGGGCGGTACCGCCTTTCGTTTTTCCTGGCCCGGGCGCCCGTGCAGCCGTCACCGGCGCATCTGTCCCGAAGGCAGTGAAGCGAGAAGAGATCAGCAAGCGCGGCGTAGCGATGATCATGGGCATTGCACCGTGGACGCCGCATGACCTTCGCCGATCTGCTGCGACGGGCATGGAAGAAATCGGCATTTCGCCGTTCATCGTCGGGCATGTGTTGAATCACGTTTCAGCGACCAAGAGTACGGTCACGTCGCGGGTATATGCGCGCTACGACTATATGAGCGAGAAACGGGATGCCTTGGAGCGTTGGGCCGATCGGCTTGCCGGCATCATTGCAGGCAAGAGCAACATCGAACCTCTGCGAGCGAAGGCAGTTGCATGAACCGGTCTGCGCAGTCGCCGTTCGACCCCGAACCCTTCTGCCGCTCGTCGAAGTCTTCGCGGTTGATCCCTCTGACTGCGGCCGCAATCGAATGATTGTCGGCTAATGGACGCGCTTTGCCTTGCCTATCGGGAGCTGTTTCACCGATCCAACGTCCTTTCGGAACGCCGTGACAAACGCACGCCGACACCACCCCCATTTTCAGGAATGAACTCGATGCCGGCATTCTCAAGCGTTTTCTGGAGGAGATATCGCGTTCCTGTTTGAGGAACAGAACGGTCGTTTTCGAAATTGCGAATGGTAACAGCACTCGCGCCGGAGCGGGCGGCGAGATCCTCTTGCGTCCATTTCAACAGCGCTCGTGCGGCGCGACATTGGGAAGAATCCATGCCGCAAACTGGTGATAACTCCCGAAAATCGCAAGCCTTTTCGGAAAACGTTGACAATGGCTTTCTAAAAACAGACAATCCTTTCGTTTTTAGAAAGCGGCCGCACCGAGTGCGCGAACACTCCATGCGGCCTCACCAAAACCCCAGCTTTCATGGAGCTCGGATCATGGATGATTCCGACAATAGCATGAGTTTGTCTTTCGTCACCCGGCGGCGCTTGCTGGCGGGCACGGCCACGGCCGCCGTGGCATGGCCCTTCCAGGTAAAGTCGCGGGCGGCCGAACTGTCGGACGGCAGCAGCGCGGCCGATCCTGCTCTTCGTCTGTGTGGCGACTGGCATAAGATCCACGATGAGACACTGGCGTTGTGCCGCGAACAGCAGCGGTTGGAGACACACCTCGCCAGGACGATCGGCTTTCCCTGCGCCAGGGCGCGGCTTGCCGATGGTAGGGACGTGACGCTCCATTCCATCGAGAGCCTGAACGATGCCTACTCTCCTGAGAACGAAGTCGAATGGGGCAGGGCGCTTGCGGATTTCGCGGCACACCAGGCGCGCTGGGACGCTGCTGATGCTGAGATCGGCTATTCGAGAGCAGACGAACTGATCCGGCAATCGGAAACAGCCGAAAGCACGCTTCTGGATGATCTACCGCAGACAGCGGCCACGTCCATAGAAGGCATTTTGGCCAAGCTCAAGGTTGTCCTGCGTGACGGTGAGCACTGGGAACATCCAGACGATTTCCCCTGGCCGCATATCCGATCTGTGCTGGATGACCTCGCCCGCCACCATAAATGTCGATCCGGCGATGATCGCGATCGATCGGGCAATCGTTAGCTGACGGCTCTTATAGGCGGAGAGGAAGCTGTCTGCCTCAAGGGAAGCCTGATCGATCGCCGGCGTCACGGCCGCTCCGCTGAACGCTTGCTGTGTCAGCCTGAGGGGCGGCCACCGATTCGGCGCGGGCTCTGAAAGGAGATAAGCGGCCAGTTGTGGGCGGTTCGACCCAAAGTTGACCTGGTTGAGCGTGAGGCCGACCATCGTTTCTGGTTTGCCGTGTTCGTTCGCCTCGGCGACGCTTGTAATGGACATGGCCCACTGGGCTCAAGCAATAGCCTCGCCGCCGTGATCGCTGCGTCTCGATGAAGCCCAGTTTTCCGCGCAGTGTGCATCACCCTCATCACGCCTTGTCGCCCTGGTCTTGTGGACGCCACGAAACGGGATTGGAGATCCAGCGACTGATGTCGGATTCGTGCCAGCCTGCACCGTGGATACTGATCTGAATCTGGCGTGGGAAGGTGCCTTTGGCGATCTTGCGATAGATCGTGGATCGGGACAGACCGGTCCGGGAAAGAACGGTTTTCAGGCGGATGATACGGTCTGGTTCGAGCATGGTCGCGCTGCCTTCTGTTGGCTGTTCTTGATTGCTCCTGATCCAGAGAGGACAGACACTTACGGGCGTGCAAGAGGTTTTCCGCCGACGTCGTACCCCGGCCTAGAGACGGCGGCAAATGGGATGGGTTTAGAGTCCAATGCCACGGCCCCGCCCAAGCTCGATACCGTGATTGAAGGCGTTCTAAGTCCGAAACGAAGGCCTGACACTGAAGAATCCGTGCCCTGAAATAGTACATACGCGCCCCGAGTCCAGTTTGCCTGGGGTTCTTGGAAGCTTTTAGAACTTTCTGGATCGCGCCTCAGCCCCAATTGCGGGTGCTTTTGGATGGTGCTCGCCCCGACATCCTGTTCGGTGTCAGCTGACGTGAGCGGCCCAGCACTGGGCGTTTCACCTCGACGAAGACGGCGGGCTCTCTGCTTAAAGGCAGGTAAGGCCAAGGACCTCCAACGAGTGCAGTCTGGGCGCAGAAGCTCGGCAAAACTCAATTCACTGGACCATTTCCCGAACGCTACGTCGCGACCGACCCTGTTCCGACGAAGCGTGTCGGTAGGTCGACTCTGAGGCATGTCCGGCTACTTGAAGCCGGCATCGAAGCAGCCGCTCACATTGGTGAGCCACGCCCTACGTGAGTTTCGCCAAAAGGGGCGGATGAACCGCCCCGTTCTTGCCAGACAGCCACCAGGGCTCGCTACCAATCTTCAGGCGCGCTTCCGGGCGGGTTCCAAGCCTACGGCGGCGGCTAGTCCGCCGATATCTTTGATCTCGGTGTATTCATAGAAAGGATTGGCGGGTTCGTGACCGCGGTTGACCCAGACCTTGTTTTTGATCCCCAGATCATAGGCTGGCATCAGGTCGTAGCGGAAGGAGGAGGAAACATGAGTGATGTCTTCGGGACCGCAGCCGAGCTTATCGAGCATGTATTCAAAGCCCTTCATCAGCGGCTTGTAGGCGCCAACCTCTTCAGCGGTGATGACAGTGTGAATTGGCGCGCCGAGCTTTTCCACATTCGACATGATCAGGTCGTTCATCGAGTTCGACAGGATCACCAGTGGGATTTCCTTGGCCACCTTAGTGAGTCCTGCCGGGACGTCGGGGTGCGGACCCCACGTTGGCACTTCGTCATAGATGCGTTGCGCGTCTTCGGGTTTGAACTGGATACCGATGCGCTTGCAAGTGCGTTCAACGGCATTGTGCACCACCTCGCGGAAAGGCTTCCATGCCCCCAGCACCTCGTCCAGGCGGTAGCCTCTGAAAGCCTCGACGAAGCTGGGCATAGCCTCAACGGTGAGACGCTCGGCGTACACACGCCGCGCTGCACCAGCCATATCGAAATTAGTCAGCGTACCGTAGCAGTCGAAGGTTACATATTTCGGTATAAAGGTGGTCATAGTGTGTGTTCCCTTTAGTCGACAACGCAAAATTACTGTTCAAGGCGCGCCAGAGTCGTATGAATTACAGAATATCATCTGCCAATTTTTCGCCACTTGAAGCGGATTGTTTTGAATTTGGTGATTATTCGGCAGATTATCTTCTGAATCTACATCTCTAGTGAGTAGCGATCGTGTCAATCGGCAGGTGCGTTTTAACGATCGGCGATTTCAGCACCACGAAGCTGAAATATTTGTCGATCCCGATATTGAGCTCGAGCAAGCGCTCCATGATCGCCTGATACTCGCTGATCCCCCGCGTGACGAACTTCGCCAGATAATCGTAGCCGCCAGACACAAGGTGACACTCGATCGCGCTATCGATCTTCTCGACCGTCGCGAGGAACCGCGAATAATCTGTGGGGCGATGGTTCTTGAGCGTGATCTCGGTAAAGACCGTCACTGTCTGACCCAGCTTGGCCAGGTCGACCCGGGCGGAATAGCCTACGATGAAGCCCTCCTCCTGCAGCTTCTTCACCCGCATCAAGCACGGGCTTGCCGAGAGGCTGACTAGGTCCGCAAGCTCGACATTCGAGATTCGCCCGCTCTTCTGCAGCTCAGACAGGATCTTGATGTCGATTTTGTCGAGCTTCATGTGGAAACTCCGTCCCATACTGGTGCCGCGGGTGGCCTGGCTCCTCGCATTGGTGACGCTGCCTGGTTGTGGGCGGACCGTCTTGCTTGAACTCGCCCAGCTAGGCCCCTGATCAACGCTGTTTGCTTAAGAAGGTCGAGCGTGCCGACGGACCGCGATGCCGTAGCGGCGCGGGTACCTTCAAGACATCTGACCAGTTTCATTTCATTCCCCATTTTCACATCGGCCACCCCACCCAGGC
>NZ_RZOF01000187.1:0-12107 GCF_003998955.1 Mesorhizobium sp. M4B.F.Ca.ET.017.02.2.1
GCGATCGCGTCATAGGCGACGCCGGAGATGACCGCGCCGCCGGTCGACAGCGATGCCTCCCTGATGCCCGGAATGCGTATCGGCAACGGCACGGTGACCGGCAGGTCGAGAAACGGCGTGGCGCCCTTCACGAAGCCCAAGGGCGAGGCGTCGATGTCGCGATAGGCGACCGAAACCGCCTGGTAGATCTCCGCCTGCTCCAGCCTTCGGCTGCCGGCCGAGCCCAGCGAGACGACGAGATCCGGCAGCGCGTTTTCCAGTTTCAGCCTGGCAAGCTCGGCGCCCAGCCTGATCCCGGCCTCGACCGGTCCGACGCCGGTCATCAGCGGCGTGAACAGTTTCCTGAGGTGCGGGCCGTATTCGGCCTCCACGGCCATGACGAAGAGAACGTCGCTGCCGGACAGACGTGACACTTTGACGGTCATGACGGCCCTACCCCCTGTTTGTTGCCACTACGAAGGGAAAGGACAATGTGCCCTCGCCGCCTCCCGGCCTTCGCTATGGCTCCGGGCGTTCGTCGCTCGAAAAGCCCATTTGGGGGCTTTTCGTCCGCTGCGCGGACCGCTCCTCACCCTTCGATCCCGTCACGTCCGACGACCGTCATCATCGTGCCGGTCATGGTGGCGATCAGCTTGGCCTCGCCGTCGGCGGCAAAGGCATAGGCCTGGCCATCTGCAACGACGATGGTGCGGCCGGGCTTGGTCACCGAGCCGCGGAACAGGAAGCGCTCGCCCCTGCCCGGCGCCAGCAGATTGACCTTGAACTCGATGGTCAGCACGCTGGAATTCTGCGGCAGCAGCGAGAAGGCCGCATAGCCGCAGGCCGAATCCAGCGCCGTCGAGATGACGCCGGCATGTAGGAAGCCATGCTGCTGGGTGAGCGCCGCCGAATAGGGCATCTCGATCTCGATGATGCCGGGCGTCACAAGGGTCAGTTCGGCGCCGATGGTCGTCATCGCCTGTTGCCGGGCGAAAGAAGTCCGGACGCGATCCTCATAGTCCGGAGCGGGTACGATCTTTGCTGCCATGGCCATCGCCCTTGTTTCCTGGGAAAGCTTATTGCAGAGGCACGCAGCGCAGGCAATCTCTTATGTTGCAGTGCAACAATGCCGCCGCGCGGCCGTTCTCACCGGCCTGATCCCGCCCTGCGCAGCGCACAGACATAGAAGCCGTCGGTGCCGCTCAGCGCCGGCGACAGCGAGACACCACCGTCGCTGCCCAGGCGCGCGGCGGCCGGATGGCCTGGAAAGCGGCTGTCCCAGAGCTTGCGGTGGTCGACCCGCGTGAAATCACCGTGGCGCGCACGAAACGCCGCGACCTGGTCGCCGTTCTCGGCGTCGAACACCGAGCAGGTGATGTAGACCAGCAGGCCGCCCGGTTTGACGAAGGCCCTGGCCGCGTCGAGGATTTCGCTCTGCTCGCCCCGGCGCTGGTCGAGCTGCCTTTGCGTCAGCCGCCATTTGGCGTCGGGGCGGCGTCGCCACGTGCCGCTGCCGGTGCAGGGCGCGTCGACCAGCACGATATCCATGTGGTTTGACAGCGGGGCCAGCTCGGCCGGCTTGCTGACGATCTGAATGTTGCGGTTTTCCGAACGGCGGATGCGGTCGAAGATCGGCGCCAGCCGCGCCTTTTCGGCGTCGTGGGCGAAGATCTGGCCTGTATTGCCCATCTCGGCCGACAGCGCCAGCGTCTTGCCGCCGGCGCCGGCGCAATAGTCGAGCACCTGCATTCCGGCCTCGGCGCCGGCGAGCGCCGCGACGATCTGCGAGCCCTCGTCCTGGACCTCGAACCAGCCCTTCTGGAAGGCAGGTTCGGCCTGGACATTCGGATGCCTGCCGTCGCCGTCGATCGGCGGGATGCGGATGCCTTGCGCGGCAATGCTGGCCGGTGCCGCACCCGTCCCGTCGAGTTCGGCCAGCACCCTGGCCCGGTTGGCCTGCAGCGTGTTGACCCTGAGGTCGAGCGGCGGGCGGGTGGCGAGTGCCGATCCTTCCGCGACCCAGGCCTCGCCGAAAGCCTGCTCGAACATCGGCACGCACCATTCGGGAATATCGGCGCGCACCGCATCCGGCGCGTCGGCCGGCCGGCGGTCGGCAACCGCCTTGAGCTCGGTGTCGCTCAACAGCGGCGGAGCGAACTTGTCGCCTTCGAGGGCGTCGTTCAGCGACTGCGCCGTCTGCCTCCATTCGAGCAGAAGCGCGCCGAAGCCGATGGCGCGCGGCGTGTCCTCGCCGAGCAGCCAGCCGGCGGAACGCTTGCGGCGCAGCGCGTCGTAGACGATGTTGCCGATCGCGGCGCGGTCACCGCCGCCGGCGAAGCGATGCGACAGGCCCCAGTCGCGCAGTGCATCGGCCACCGGCCGATGACGCCGGCCAATGTCCTCCAGCACTTCGATGGCCGCCGCCAGCCTTCCGCCCAATCGCATTCTCTTGTCTTCCGTTTTCCGAGCAAATTAATTCCGCCCTGCTCTTAGAGCCTTTCATACCCGATTTGAACCAACTCAATTTGCCGGCGGCCGGAGCAATCCCGGCGAAGGCTGCGAGTTCTCGACAAACCGGGCATCCGCCAGCGCGAACGGAACAATTCATCCAATATATGAAAGCTCTCTAATGCGTACGACTGGCGGGCACAAGCATGCCGTGTGGAGCAAGCGCTCTGCTTTCCAAGGTTTCAGGTTGCGAATACTCTTTTGGCTGTGATTCGCGACGCAGGAAAAGCGGATTTGCGGATCGATACGAGGAGAGGGCAATGAAGACTTATCTTGCGGAAGTTCTAGGCACTTTTCTGTTGGTGTTCATCGGCACGGCTTCTGTGGTCACGGGCGGCTTTGGCGGCGCGCTGCCGCTCGGCCAGGAAGGCATCGGCCTGGCGTTCGGCATCGGCCTCATCGCGGCGGCCTATGCGATCGGGCCGATCTCGGGCGCGCATCTCAATCCGGCGGTGACGCTTGGCGCCTTCCTCGCCGGCCGGCTGCCGGCAAAGGATGTCGTTCCCTACTGGATCGCGCAGATCATCGGCGCCATCATAGCCTCGCTGGCGCTGTGGATCATCGTCTCCGGCCAGGTCGGCGGCCACACCGGCGGCTTCGGCGCCAATGGCTGGGACGAGGCGAAATGGGGCGTCAGCTCGGCCTTCCTGTGGGAGCTGATCGGAACCTTCACCTTCGTCACCGTGATCCTCGGCGTCACGGCGCAAAACCACAGCACGACCTTCGCCGGGCTGGTCATCGGCCTGACGCTGGCCGGGCTGCACTTCGCCATCATCCCGGTCACCGGCACCTCGCTCAATCCGGCCCGCTCGATCGGTCCGGCGCTGTTTTCGGGCAGTGCCGCGCTCAGCCAGCTGTGGCTGTTCATCGTCGCGCCGCTGATCGGCGGCGCCATCGCCGGCGTCGTCGCCAAGGCGCGCATCTTCGAAAAGGAGTGATTTTCGAAGCCTGAGGAAAAAAGGCGCGGGGCTGGCCCCGCGCCTTTTCTTTGCAGTGAATGCTTGGCGTCAGGCGATCTCGAAGCGGTCGAGGTTCATCACCTTGGTCCACGCCTTGACGAAATCTTTGACGAACTTCTCCTTGGCGTCGCCCGAAGCGTAGACCTCGGCCAGCGCGCGCAGCTGCGCGTGCGAGCCGAAGATCAGGTCGGCGCGGGTGCCGGTCCACTTGACCGCCTTGGTCTTGCGGTCGCGCGCCTCATAGACGCCGTCTGAGCCCGAGGCCGGGTCCCAGATCGTCGCCATGCTGAGCAGGTTGACGAAGAAGTCGTTGGTCAGGGTGCCCGGCCGGTCGGTGAACACGCCATGCTTCGACTTGCCAGTGTTGGCGCCAAGCACGCGCAGGCCGCCGACCAGCACCGTCAGTTCGGGCGCCGTCAGCGTCAAAAGCTGCGCCCGGTCGACCAGCAGCGCCTCGACCGAGAGCACCTGCTTGCCCCTGGCATAGTTGCGGAAACCATCGGCGACCGGCTCGAGCGCGGCGAAGGAGACTATGTCGGTCTGTTCCTGCGAGGCATCGGTGCGGCCCGGCGTGAACGGCACCTTCACGTCATGGCCACCGTCCTTCGCCGCCTTCTCGACGGCGGCGACACCGCCGAGCACGATCAGATCGGCGAGCGAGACTTTTTTCCCGCCGGCATTGAACTCGGCCTGGACGGCCTCGAGCTTCGCCAGCACCTTCGCCAGTTCGGCCGGCTGGTTGACCTCCCAGTCCTTCTGCGGCTCAAGGCGGATGCGGCCGCCGTTGGCGCCACCGCGCTTGTCGGAACCGCGGAAGGTCGAGGCCGAGGCCCAGGCGGTCGAGACCAGCTCGGAGACCGACAGGCCGGAGGCCAGGATCTTCGCCTTCAGCGCGGCGATATCCTGTTCGCCGACCAGTTCGTGGTCGATCGCCGGGATCGGATCCTGCCAGATCAGCTCTTCCTTCGGCACGAGCGGGCCGAGATATCGCACGACCGGACCCATGTCGCGGTGGGTCAGCTTGAACCAGGCGCGGGCGAAGGCATCGGCGAATTGCTCGGGATGCTGGTGGAAGCGCCGCGAGATCTTCTCATACGCAGGGTCGAAGCGCAGCGAAAGGTCGGTGGTGAGCATGGCCGGGGCATGGCGCTTCGACGAATTGTGCGCGTCCGGAACGGTGCCGGCGCCGGCGCCGCCTTTCGGCGTCCACTGGTTTGCACCCGCCGGGCTCTTCGTCAGCTCCCATTCGTAGTTGAACAAATTGTCGAAGAAGTTGTTGCTCCACTTGGTCGGCGTCGTGGTCCAGGTGACCTCCAGGCCGGAGGTGATGGCGTCGCCGGCAATGCCGGTGGCATGCTTGCTCGACCAGCCGAGGCCCTGCGCCTCGATGCCGGCGCCTTCCGGCTCGGCGCCCACCAGCGCCGCATCGCCGGCGCCGTGCGTCTTGCCGAAGGTGTGGCCGCCGGCGATCAGCGCCACGGTCTCTTCGTCGTTCATTGCCATGCGGCGGAAGGTCTCGCGGATGTCGCGCGCCGCGGCGAGCGGATCCGGCTTGCCGTTCGGTCCTTCCGGATTGACGTAGATCAGGCCCATCTGCACGGCGCCAAGATGGCCGCTGAGTTCACGATCGCCGGAGTAACGCTCGTCACCCAGCCACTTGGCCTCGGAACCCCAATTGACGTCCTGCTCGGGCTCCCAGACGTCGGCACGGCCACCGGCGAAGCCGAAGGTCTTGAAGCCCATCGATTCCAGCGCGACGTTGCCGGCGAGGATCATCAGGTCGGCCCAAGAGATCCTGCGGCCATACTTCTGCTTGACCGGCCAGAGCAGGCGGCGCGCCTTGTCGAGATTGGCGTTGTCCGGCCAGCTGTTCAGCGGCGCGAAACGCTGCTGCCCGGCGCCGGCGCCGCCGCGTCCGTCGCCAATGCGATAGGTGCCGGCGCTGTGCCAGGCCATGCGAATGAACAGCGGCCCGTAATGGCCAAAGTCGGCCGGCCACCAGTCCTGCGAATCCGTCATCACCTGGTGCAGGTCCTTGACCACCGCATCGAGATCCAGGCTCTTGAATTCCTTGGCGTAGTAGAATCCTTCGCCCATCGGGTCCGAGAGGTTCGACTGCTGGTGAAGAACGCCGAGGTCGAGCTGGTTCGGCCACCAGTCACGATTGGTCCTGCCGGCGGATCCATGCGGCACGGGGCATTTGCCCGCGCTGTTGTCGTCGGTTTTCGCGTCCATCTTACTCTCCGATTTTTACCGAGATTTGATTTTTCACCAGGGGCGGCCAACGGCCGCGCCAATCTGGAACGATTCCAGACTAGGCCGGCTAGGTGATAAAGACAAATTGCCTTTCCTGTTTTTTCCGATAGGATTTTCTTATGATTGGCCTCACCGTGCGGCAGATGCAATATTTCGACGCGCTGGCGCAGACGCTGCATTTCGGCCGCGCCGCCAAGCTGGCCGGCGTCAGCCAGCCGGCGCTGTCCTCCCAGATCGCGGAGATGGAGCAGCGGCTGAGCTGCCGTCTGTTCGAGCGCGGCGGCAAGACGGTGCGGATGACCGACGAGGCGCTGGCCTTGCAGCCACGCATCGAGCGCATCCTCGCCGATATCCGTGACGTCGAGACGACGGCGCGGCGCGGCCGCCCCGCAATGGAAGGACGCTTCCGGCTGGGCATCATCCCGACGGTCGCGCCCTATCTGCTGCCGCATGCGTTGCCGGAACTGAGGCGGCACTTCCCGGTCTTGCAGCTCGAACTGCGGGAGGCGGTGACCGCGTCGCTGGTCGACGACACTGCCGCCGGGCGGCTCGACGCGTTCATCGCCGCCCTGCCGCTCGACCATCCCGGCTTGGTCAGCGAAGAACTCTTCCCCGACCGTTTCTTCCTTGCGGTGCCGTCAGGCGATCCGGCCTTCGCCTCGCCGCCGGTGCCCCCGGAAAGCCCGGCGCTGGAAAGGCTGATGCTCCTCGAGGAAGGCCACTGCCTGCGCGAGCAGGCGCTGGCCGTCTGCGGCAGTGTGCGGCCGGTGGCGATGGCGAGCTACGGCGCCACCAGCCTGACGACCCTCTTACAGATGGTGGCGCATGGATTGGGCGTGACGCTGGTCCCGGAGATGGCGATGCGGCCCGCCGGCACCATTCCCGACCTCAAGATCGTGCCGTTCCAGGAGCCGATGCCGCAGCGCATGATCTGCCTTGCCTGGCGCCGCAACAAGGCGCGGCACGACGAATGCGTGGAACTGGCGAAGATCATTCGCGGGCTGGATCAAGCGGTGTTGGCCGCGTGAGGGTGCGCCGACTACGCTGCCATCCCAGTTTCTCGGCAATCGCATAGCGCTTCAGAAAGGCCTGCGACCTGCCGGTTCTTACCAAAGCCTCTCACGGCACAAATATCAGAAATACATAGGTAAAAAACACCACGACATGGACCATGCCGGTCAGGAATGTGGTTCTCTCGGTGCTGAAGCTGATGCTGCATACGAAAAGCGCCAGGACCATAAGGACCGCGTCAGCCGCCGGGAGCCCCAGGGTCAGCCCTCGTCCGGTAAAAAGACTGGCTGCCGCGACCGCCGGTATCGTCAAGCCAATTGTGGCGCAGGCAGAGCCCATCGCGACATTCAGGCCGCGCTGCAGCTCGTTGTTGAGGGAAGCACGGACCGCCGAAATCGCCTCCGGCATCAGAACCAGCCCCGCGATCAATGCCCCGACAATGCTGTCGGCCTGGGTCACCTCGTAGGCAACGAGCGTGTCTTCGACACTCGCGGCGACCTGCTCGGCCAGCATGACAATTCCGATCAGCCCGACGAACAGCAGCAGGGCGCTGGCGTAGACGCCTTCATGGGGGGCGGTTCGGATCGGAACCTCGTGGGCCTGTGCTTCGATGAAGTCTTCCCGATGGCGGACGGTCTGCGCGAACACAAAAGCCGCATAAAGCAGCACGGAAAGCACGCTGACAAAGCCGAGCTGAGCGGCTGAGAACGTGCCGGGATCGGTGGTCCGCGTGTAGGTCGGCAGAACAAGCGTCATGACGGTCAGCGCGACCAGAACCGCCAGATAGGCGCTGGTCCCCTGGCGAACGATCGCCTGCTTGCGATGACGCCAGCCGCCAAGCACGAGACAAGTGCCGACAACGCCGGTGGAGGTAATCATCACCGTCGAGAAGACGGACTCACGCGCAAGCGTCGGGTTGTTCTCTCCATGCAGCATCATCGACACGATGATCGACACCTCGATCGCCGTCACGGCAAAGGTCAGCACCAGCGTGCCGTAAGGCTCGCCCACCCGCCGAGCCACCGCCTCGGCATGCTCGAGCACCACGAAAATGGTGATGAACATGATCGCGCTCGAAAGCGCTCCGACGAGGATCCTGACGCCCGGCGACCCTACGTCCACGGAGAGCCCGCTGGCCCTGACCGCGACGGCCATCGCCAGGGCGGCCAAGGGCATCGCGTAGGACGTTACCGATCGTCCGAAACCTGTCATCCGAGCCCCCGAACGCCACGCGTTTCCGCGAACTTAGCGGAAAAGCGCGGCGGGGGCACCTCTCACAGGCATCTTTGCCCTGCCAAGCGCACCATTCAAAGCACGATTGAGGCCTGGGCACCGTTTTGCGCATCGAATGTCTCGATGGCCTTGCGAACCGCCCCACAAAATCGTTCCAGAAGTTCCAACTCGCTCCCCAGTCGACGGCGCAACGACAAGGGCACTTCCAGCTGTGCTCCTTTCCCCGTCAAGCCTCGGTTGACGATGTTCAAATCCTGGATACCTGGAAAGGGATGGTTGTCCTTTTGCGTCTGGAAGTCGGCCTCCTGCAGACGCCAGGCTATCTCCGAAACCAACGCGGCGTCCTTGCCGCCGAGGTAAACTGTCGAGGGATCGTCCCGATCCTGACGACCGTGGATGGCGACGACCGTGGACTTGGTCCGCAACAGTTCCAGCGCGGTTGCCTCGTCAAAGTTCCTGGATGTTATGTGCAGCTCTCGGTTGCTTTCCGGCATGAGCCCTTCAAAGCAATACATGTCGAGATCGCACCCTGCTATTGTCTCGGTGATCAGGGAAGTGCGGGGCTCGATCTTGCCGCCATGCGGGGCCATGACGATCGCACTGCCGGTTCGCGCTCCGAGCCGGACGACTATGCGATAATCTATGTTTTCGGTTTTGGCGGCCTTCAGCGCCGCGAAATTCGGAAACTCGTTGTCCATAAATGCCGTTTCACGCCGTCTTCTGCACCACCAAACCCAGTTCTTCGATCATCGTGTCGCGCATCAGGAATTTCTGCGGCTTGCCGGTGACCGTCATCGGCAGTTCGGTGCGGAAGCGGATATAGCGCGGCACCTTGTAGTGCGCGATCTGGCCGGCGCAGAAGGCCTTGATCTCCTCCGCGGTGGCGATCTGGCCGGGCTTCAGCACGATCCAGGCGCACAGCTCCTCGCCATATTTGTCATCGGGAATGCCGAACACCTGCACTTCCTTGACCTTGGGATGGCGGTAGAGGAACTCCTCGACCTCGCGCGGATAGACGTTCTCGCCGCCGCGGATGACCATGTCCTTGACCCGGCCGACGATGTTGCAATAGCCCTCGGCGTCGATGGTGGCGAGGTCGCCGGTGTGCATCCAGCCGTCGGCGTCGATTGCCTCGCGGGTCTTTTCCACGTCGTCCCAATAGCCCTTCATCACCGAATAGCCGCGCGTGCAGAGTTCGCCCGGCGCACCGACCGCGACCGTGGCGCCGTCGGCATCGACGGCCTTGACCTCGACATGCGGCTGGATGCGCCCGACGGTGGAGACGCGCTTTTCCAGCGGATCGTCGACGCCGCTCTGGAAGGAGACCGGGCTGGTCTCGGTCATGCCGTAGGCGATGGTCACCTCAGACATATGCATCAGCGACACAACCTTCTTCATCACCTCGATCGGGCATGGCGAGCCGGCCATGATGCCGGTGCGCAGGCTGGAGAGGTCGAAGGACGAAAAATCCGCATGGTCGAGCATGGCGACGAACATGGTCGGCACGCCATAGAGGCCGGTGCAGCGTTCCTGCGCCACCGCCTTCAGCGTGGCGCCGGCATCGAAGCCTTCGCCCGGGAACACCATGGTGGCGCCCTTGGTGACGCAGCCCATCGTGCCCATCGACATGCCGAAGCAGTGATAGAGCGGCACCGGGATGCAGAGCCGGTCGTCGACGGTGAGCTTGATCGCCGAGGTGACGAAATTGCCGTTGTTGACGATGTTCAAATGGGTCAGCGTGGCACCCTTCGGCGCGCCGGTCGTGCCTGAGGTGAACTGGATATTGATCGCCTCGCCCGGCTTCAGCCCCTCGGAGATGCGGTCGAGGCTATCGTGCTCGTCGCGCCCGGCCATGGCAAGCACGTCACCGAAATTGAACATGCCGGGCGAATTGTCCTCGCCCATGCGGATGACGATCTTCAGCGCCGGCAGCTTTTTCGCCTTGAGCTTGCCGGGTTCGGCCTTGGCGATCTCGGGCGCGAGCGTCTCGATCATGCCGAGATAGTCCGACGTCTTGAAACTGGCGGCCGTGACCAGCGCCTTGCAGCCGACCTTGTTCAGCGCATATTCAAGCTCGGTCAGCCGGTAGGCCGGATTGATGTTGACCAGGATCAGGCCGATGCGCGCGGTGGCGAATTGCGTCACCAGCCATTCCCAGCGATTGGGCGACCAGATGCCGACGCGGTCGCCCTTTTCAAGGCCAAGCGCCAGGAAGCCGGCAGCCAGGGCATCGACCGTGTCCGACAGCTCGCTCCAGGTGAAGCGCTTGTCCTGGCCGACGAAGACGGCGGCGTCGAGCGTGCCGTATTTGCTGACCGTGTCGGAAAACAGTTCCGGGATGGTCTTGTCGAGCAAGGGCACCGAATGGTCGCCCGAGACATGCGCCTTGCCATCGACCGGGGCAATAAAGGTGCCCCTTGCGCTGCGCCCGCGCAGATTGGTGGCGTTCATGAGCTCGTCGAGTTTGATCGCCATCGCCGTCTCCTCCCGGGATTAGCCGAGCCTATCAGTCGACGGCGGCGGTGGGAACTGGCCGATGGTATGGAGGGCAATCGCCTGAGGCTCGAATGCCCGTCACGGTGATTATGTTTCGATATGTTGGCGCTGCCTGCCGGGCATTTCTCCCCGTACGGTGACGGGGAGTAAGGGCGCGTCGCCGAGGGGCGGCGCCGACCTCGGTTGCTATCCGTTCACGGACGCCATCTTCGCCGCTATGTCGCGCAAGACGGCTTGGTCCGCTGCTCCACGCGTCTTCCTCGACGCCACAAGGCACGCCTGCGATCGCAGCACGACGCCGTCGGCAAGCACCTTGAGGTGGTTGGCGCGCAACGTCGAGCCGGTGGTGGTGATGTCGACGATGACGTCGGCCAGCCCTTGCGCCGGCGCGCCCTCGGTGGCGCCCAGGCTCTCGACGATCCGATAGACCTGGATACCGTGCTTTTGCGAAAAGAACTGCTGGGTGAGCCGCCAGTATTTGGTGGCGATCCTCAGCCGCCTGCCGTGGCGCTGGCGGAAGTCGGCGGCGACATCGTCGAGATCGGCCATGGTCTCGACGTCGAGCCAGATGTCGGGCACCGCCACCACGACGTCGGCATGGCCGAAGCCGAGGCGGGCGACGATCTCGGCGCGCGCTTCCCAGTCGGCCAGGTTTTCGCGCAGCAGGTCCTCGCCGGTGATGCCGAGATCGACCGAGCCCTGGCCGATCTCGCCGGCGATCTCGGAGGCCGACAGGAAGGCGACCTCGACGGCCTCCATGCCCTCGATGCGGGCGCGGTATTTGCGCTCGTCGCTGGGCAGGCTGACGGTGAGGCCGGCCTTGGCCAGCACGTCCAGAGCCTGCTCCTTCAGCCGGCCCTTCGACGGGAGCGCGAGCGTGATCATTTGGCCTTCTCCCGCAGCGCCTCGATGCGGTCGAGCCAAACCGAGAAGCCGACGCCGGGGATCGGCGTCTTCGCGCCGAGCAGCGTCAGCAGGCGGTCGTAGCGGCCGCCGCCGGCCAGCGGCCTCTCCACGCGCTTGGCCGCGATCTCGAAGACGAGGCCGGTATAGTAGTCGAGCGGACGGCCGAAAGCGGCATCGTAGTGGATATCCGCCGTTGGCAGGCCGTGAGCCTCGATCGCTCTGGCGCGGGCGGCGAAATTGTCTAGCGCCGCGCCCAGGGAAAGGCCCGCGCCGGAAGCGAAGCTTTCCAGCGCCTGCGCCGCATTGTTAAGCGGTACGTCGATCGCCAGAAACCCTTTCAGCGCCGAGAACGCCTCGTTGGACAGCCTGACGCTGCGCAGCTCGGCCTTCTCGATCAGCCGCCGCGCGATGTCGGAAGGCGAGCGGCCGGCCGATGCCGACAGGCCGGCTTCCTCCATGCCGCCGGCGATGTGAGCGGCAAGACTCTCGACGTCGCCGTCGAGCACCAGTGTGGCGACCGGGCCGGAAAGCTGGCTGTTGCGCGGCGGGTTGGCGAGGTCGGCCAATGCCGCCTCCAGCATCGGCGCCGAGCCGAAGGCCCGCGCCAGCCGCATGCGCCAGCCGCGCGGCAAGCCAAGGGCTGCCAGCACCGCCTCGAAGACGGTCTGGTCGCCAAGCGTGACGGCCAGCGCCTGGCCTGGCAGCGCCAGCGTCAGCAGCGCGTGCGCGTCGGCCAGCGAGCGGGCGTCGGCGGCCGCC
>NZ_RZOF01000188.1:0-2228 GCF_003998955.1 Mesorhizobium sp. M4B.F.Ca.ET.017.02.2.1
TCGGGAAGCCGGGTCGAGGTGAGCGCCAGGTCGCCATTGATCGCCGCGGGCCGCTGTTCGCCGCGCTGGAATTTTCGCCCCGTCGCGATGATCTCGGCGAACAGCGCGCGGATGGCCTCGCGGCCACGCGTTAGATCCTTCTCGCCGCTGTCGATGACGGCGTCGGGCGCGAACAGCGCCACCATGCCGTCGATGTCGCCGGCCCATTGCCGGGCGATCAAAAGACGTTCCAGGTCCTGCGGATCACGCGCCGGCTGGCGGTCCTGCTCATTGGCCATTGCAAGGCTCCTCTCCTCGACAGAACCCAGACTAGGCCAGACCGAGGCCGGTTTCGACACATCGGTTCCAACTTCGAGGCGCGCCCGCATTTGTCGCAAAGCGCCTGCCCGTCATTGTAATGTCAGCATGCGGGACCTACGTCTGCGACGTCCAAACCTGCTCGTCCATGTTTCGGCGCGGGCCCAATTCTGGAGGCATTGATGTTCGATCCCAAGAAGCTTCTCGACGATCTGCTCGGCTCGCAGGTTCCCGGCACCAGCGGCACCGTCCGCGACAAGGCCGGCCAGGCCGTGCAGATGGCCAAGGACAATCCGCTGGCCGCCGGCGCGCTGGCCGCGGTGCTGCTTGGAACGGGAACCGGCCGGCAGGTGACGGGCACCGCCATCAAGCTCGGCGGGCTGGCCGCGATCGGCGGCCTCGCCTACAAGGCCTACCAGAACTACAAGGCCGGCAACGCGCCGGCCGAGACGCCGGCTGCCGGCGAGCCCGAACTCTTGCCGCCGCCCAAGGATACCGCCTTCCACCCCTCGCAGGCCCCGCAAGGCGAGGAGGAGTTCACGCTGACGCTGGTGCGGGCGATGATCTCGGCGGCGAAGGCCGACGGCCATGTCGATGACGAGGAGCGCCAGAAGATCGCCGGCAAGCTGCAGCTCGCCGGCATCGGCACCGAGGCGGAACAATTCCTGATGGCGGAGCTGGAGAGCCCGCTCGACCTGGATACGCTGGTCGCCGGCGCCCAGACCGACGCGCAGAAGCTCGAACTCTATACGGCCTCGCGCCTTACCATCGATCCCGACACGCGCGCCGAACGCGGCTATCTCGACCTGCTTGCTGGCCGTCTCGGCCTGCCGGACGCGCTGGTCGACCACGTCGAGGCGACGGTGTCGGCGGCCAAGGTGCCGGTTTCCGACAAGCCCGGAACCTCGCCCAATCCACGCTGGTGAGGCGGAGGCGGAACAGCCGACGCCGCGCACGGTAACGTCTCGTTAACCGAGGAAGCGCATCATTCTAAGCAGTCGGACCGGCTTTTCCTCCTCCCAAGCCCGGTTCAGATCAGGGCGGTCGCCAATGACCGCCCTTTTTGTCGGGCCTGATGGCTGACAGTTGGCTTGCCATCGCTTGCGTCATTTGCGATGCCAAGTTGCAGCGATGACCGGAGGACACCGATGACTGCCATGACAGAGAAAACCGCCATCGTTACCGGCGCCGGCACAGGCATCGGCAAGAGCGTCGCCACGGCGCTGCTCAGGAACGGCTGGAACACGGTGTTCTGCGGACGCCGCAAAGCGGTGTTGGAGGAAGCGATCGCCGAGGCCGGCAAGACCGAGGCCAAGGCGCTGGCGGTTGCCTGCGACATCAGCAAGGCCGATCAGGTCGACGATCTGTTCGAAACGGTGGTCGAAGCCTTCGGCCGCGTCGACCTGCTCTTCAACAATGCCGGCATGGGCTACAAGTCGACGCCGATCGACGAGATCCCGGTCGAGGTCTGGAACGATATCGTCGGCGTCAACCTCACCGGCTCGTTCCTGTGCGCCCGCGCCGCCTTCGGCGCCATGCGCCGGCAAAAGCCTATGGGCGGCCGCATCATCAACAACGGCTCGGTGTCGGCCTATGCGCCGCGTCCTGGCTCGGTGCCCTACACGGCGACCAAGCACGCCATCACCGGGCTGACCAAGACGCTGGCGCTCGACGGCCGGCCCTACGACATCGCTTGCGGCCAGATCGACATCGGCAATGCGCTGACCGAGATGGCGCAGCCAATGACGGTCGGCGTGCCGCAGGCCAACGGTTCGATCGCCGCCGAGGCGGTGATGGATGTCGAGCGCGTCGCCGACGCCGTCGTCCACATGGCCAGCCTGCCGCTCGACGCCAACGTGCTGTTCATGACGGTGATGGCGACGAAGATGCCGTTCGTCGGGCGCGGGTAGCGCCCGACCTTCCCGCGAGGG
>NZ_RZOF01000188.1:2238-11986 GCF_003998955.1 Mesorhizobium sp. M4B.F.Ca.ET.017.02.2.1
GAAGCGAGGTCACTTCTTCAAGAAGGTCTCGATCCGCTCCAGCGCGCGCAAGATGTTCTCCTCGGAATTGGCGTAGGAGAGCCTGATATAGCCTTCGCCGAGAGTGCCGAAATCGGGACCGCCGATCAGCGCCACGCCGGCGTCCTCGAGCAGTGCCGAGGCGAGCTTCTTGGCCTTCCAGCCGGTCTTCGAGACATTGGGGAAGGCATAGAAGGCGCCCTTCGGCGTGATGCAGGAGATGCCCGGCAGCGCGTTCAGCCCCTCGACCACGATCTTTCTGCGGTTGTCGAAGGCGCGCATCATCTTTTCGACATCGTCCTGCGGGCCGTCGATCGCGGCGATGCCGGCATACTGGCTCGGCGCGTTGACGCAGGACCAGCAATTGACCGCCAGCTTGCGCACTTTGTCGTAGAGATGCGCGCCCTCGTCGCCGTTCGGCCAGATCGACCAGCCCATGCGCCAGCCGGTCATCGCCCAGGTCTTCGACCAGCCATTGAGCACGATCAGCCGGTCGCGGATCTGCGGGAAGTTGAGCAGCGAAAAATGCGTCTCGCCGTCATAGGTCATGACGTCGTAGATCTCGTCGGAGAGGATGGCGACATGCGGATGCGCCTCCAGCCCCTTGACCAGCTTCTCGATTTCGGCGCGCGGGGTGACGCCACCGGTTGGGTTGGCGGGCGAGTTGAGGATCAGCAGCCTGGTCTTCGGGGTGATCAGCGCCAGCGTCTCGTCGGCAGAGAAGGCGAAGCCGTTTTCCTCGCGGATCGGCACCGGCACCGGGGCGGCGCCGGTGAACTCGATCATCGAGCGATAGATCGGAAAGCCGGGATCCGGATACAGGATCTCGGCGCCCGGCTCGCCGAACATCAGGATCGCCGCGAACATGGTCGGCTTGCCGCCGGGCAGGATCATCACGTTCTCCGGTGAGACCTCGACACCAGTGGTGGTCAGCGTGCGGCGCACGACCGCCTCGCGCGTCGCCAGCAGGCCGTTGGCCGGCGTATAGCCATGGTGGCCGTCGCGCAGCGCCTTGATCGCCGCCTCGACGATGTGCTGCGGCGTCTTGAAGTCCGGCTGGCCGATGCCGAGATTGACGATGTCGCGGCCCTGATGGGCAAGTGCGGTGGCGCGCGCCAGCACCGCGAAGGCATTTTCCTCGCCGAGCCGGTCGAAAGCCGCGATCGTGTGGAGCATTTTTCCCGTTCCTGTGGTTCTTACTGTGGGCGAGCGTTTTTGTGAGCGTCCTTCGGCAAAAGTCAAACGGATTGGAGTTTTCGGTGTCGGAAAATCTCAAGGATTGGCAGCCGCGCCCGCGCCCCGAGCGCAAGGTGCTGGAAGGGCGCCATGCCAGGCTCGAACCGCTGAGCGCCGCAAAGCACGGCGACGGCCTCTACGAGGCCTCTTCGGTGTCCGATATCGGTGGCCGCTTCGCCTGGCTGCCCGACTATCCGCCGGAAACCCGCGACGCTTTCCAGCCGTGGCTGGACAAGGTCGAGGCCAGCGAGGATCCGCTGTTCTTCGCCGTCATCGACAAGGCGAGCGGCAAGGTCGCCGGGCGGCAGACGCTGATGCGCATCGACCCTGCCTATGGCGTGATCGAGATCGGCAACATCTATTGGGGGCCGCTGATCTCGCGCAAGCCGGCGGCGACCGAGGCGCAGTTCCTGTTCATGAAATACATCTTCGACGATCTCGGCTATCGCCGCTACGAATGGAAATGCAACAACCGCAACGAGCCGTCGAAGCGCGCCGCCGAGCGTTTCGGCTTCAAGTTCGAGGGCATTTTCCGCCAGCACCTTGTGGTCAAGGGAGAAAACCGCGATACCGCGTGGTACTCGATCATCGACAAGGAATGGCCGGCGCTGCGCGAAGCCTACGAGGCATGGCTCGATCCGGCCAATTTCGACGATGAAGGCCGCCAGAAGCGGCGGCTCGAGGATTTCCGCGCCGCGTCCGGCGCGTAGCAGGAGTTCCGCGATGGCGCACAGCCACGATCATGGGCCTGGAGGGCATGGCCACAGCCATGGCGCGGGCCATGTGCATGGCTCGACCGACAAGAAGCGGGTGCTGATCGCCGCCTGCCTGACCGCCGGCTTCATGGTCGCGGAGGCTCTCGGCGGCCTGCTGACGGGATCGCTGGCGCTGCTTGCCGATGCCGGCCACATGCTTGCCGATGCGATCGCGCTCGGGCTCGCGTGGTATGCCTTCCATCTCGCCGGCCGCCCGGCCACGGTTCGCCTGACCTACGGGTTCGGCCGGGTCAAGACGCTGGTCGCCTACACCAACGGCATCGCCATCTTCGCCATCGCGCTGTGGATCGTCTACGAAGCCTGGGGCCGCCTGATGGCGCCGGCGCCGGTGCTCGGCGGGCCGATGCTGGTGGTCGCGACCGCCGGCCTGCTGGTCAACATCGCCTCTTTCTTCGTGCTGCATGGCGGCGACCGCGAAAGCCTCAACATGCGCGGCGCCATCCTGCATGTGCTGGGCGACCTGCTCGGCTCGGCCGCGGCCATCGCGGCGGCCCTGGTCATCCTGGCGACGGGCTGGACGCCGATCGATCCGATCCTGTCGGTTCTGGTCTCGCTGCTGATCCTGTGGACGGCGTGGTCGCTGATGCGCGAGGCCGCCCATGTGTTGCTCGAAGGCGTGCCGGCGAGCCTCGACCGCGACGTGATCGCCAAGGATCTGGAGGTCGCGGTCAAGGGCGTGCGCGAGGTGCACCACATGCATGTCTGGTCGCTCGACGGTTCGAGCAACATGGCGACGCTGCACGCCTGCCTGAATGACGGGGTCGACGCGCACAGCGCGGTCAGCGCCATCAAGAAGCGGCTCGCCGCCGAGCACGGCATCAGCCATGCCACCGTCGAACCGGAATTCGGGCATTGCGCCGACGATGATGACGATCACGATCACGACCGTGATCACGCGCATCATGCGGCGCCGCATCGCGGTCACTATCACTGATGGATCGCGATACACGCAATGCGGCGCTTGGCGCGTTCTGGGTGCTGCTCCTGTTCGGCATCGCCGCCTATTTCCTGCCGCGGGTGATGCTGGCAGCCGGCAGCGTCTCGACCATCCTGGCCGCCGCCATCGCGGCCGTCTTCATGGTGGCGATTTTCGTGGTCTTCTGGCTGCGTGGCCGCAGCCAGCGCAAGAAGGATCCTTGAGATGCGCGTGTTGATTACGGGCGCCGCCGGCATGGTCGGCCGCAAGCTGATTGCCCGGCTGGCCAAGGACGGGCAGCTGCGCGGCCGCAAGATCAGTGCGCTCGAGCTGCACGATATCGTGGCGCCTGAAGCGCCCGCCATGCCGGGGGTCGATGTCTCCCTCCACACCGGCGACCTTGCCGCGCCGGGCGCCACGGCAAGCCTGCTCGCGGCGCAGCCGGACGTGATCTTCCATCTGGCCGGCATCGTGTCGGGCGAGGCGGAAGCCAATTTCGACCTCGGCTACCGGGTCAATCTCGACGGCACGCGCGCGCTGTTCGACGCCGTGCGTCTGGCGGGGTTTGCGCCGCGCCTCGTCTTCACCTCGTCGATCGCGGTGTTCGGCGCGCCGTTCCCGGATGTCATCCCGGACGAATTCCACCCGACGCCGCTGACCTCCTACGGCACGCAGAAACAGATGAGCGAGGCGCTGCTCGCCGACTATACGCGGCGCGGCTTCTTCGATGGCATCGGCATCAGGCTGCCGACCATCTGCGTGCGGCCAGGCAAGCCGAACAAGGCGGCCTCGGGGTTCTTCTCCGGCATCATCCGGGAGCCGCTCGCCGGCCAGGAGGCGATCCTGCCGGTGCCGCGCTCGGTGCTGCATAGCCACGCCAGCCCGCGCTCGGCGGTGAACTTCCTGATCCACGCGGCGGAGATCGACGGCGCCGCCGTCGGGCCGCGCCGCAACCTCACAATGCCCGGCGTCGCCGTCACCGTCGGCGAGCAGATCGAGGCGCTGGAACGGGTCGCCGGTTCAGATGTGGCGAAGCTGATCCGCGAGCAGCCCGACGACACCATCTGGGCGATCGTCAAAGGCTGGCCGACACGGTTCGAGGCGAAGCGCTCAAGGGAACTTGGGTTCGCCGCCGAGACGAGTTTCGACGAGATCATCCGCGCCCATATCGAGGACGAGCTGGGTAACAAATTGGCGGGTTGATTCGGCGTCAGACGCCGCCGGTCAGGCCGGCCGACAGCAGCAGCAGTCCGACCACGAAGATGAACGCCGCGCCGCCGATCTCGACGAAGGAATGGATGCGGTTGCCCATGCGACCGTCGCCGGCGAAATAGACCGCCCAGTTCTTGGCGGTCACCGCAAGCGTCGCCAGGGCAGAGACGGTGATCGCGGTGCCGATCGACATGGCGAGCACCGACAGCAGGCCGCCCAGCCAGAGCCCGTTGAGCAGGGCAAAGCTCAGCACGATCAGCGCACCGGAGCAGGGGCGGATGCCGACGGCGGCCACCGCCGACCACGCCGTCCGCCAGTCGAAATGGTCGCCCGACAGCAGCGCCGGATCGGGAGCGTGCGAATGGCCGCAGGTCTCGCACACTTCGCCGTCGGCGTGGTCATGATGGTGGTGATCGTGCGCGTGATCGTGCGCGCCGTGGCCATGCGCGTGCGAATGGTGGGCCGCGTGGTCGTCCTGGTCGTGCGTGTGAAGCGCGGCGTGCGAATGACCCGCATGTGAATGCCCTGCGTGCGAATGGCCGGCATCCGAGTGTCCTGCATGCGAGTGACCGGCATGGGCCGCCGAGAGGCTGTAGGCCGTGCCGGCGCCGAACAGGCGGCGGATGGCGGGACCCGCCTTGCGACAGAGCAGCCAGGCGCCGAACAGGGTGACCAGCACGTAGCTCGAGATTTCCAGGAACCATGCCGCGTCGGTCATCGACACCGCGGTGCCGCGCAGCACGAAATAGGCGAGCATCATGACCACGACCGCCGTCAGCCCCTGCAGCAGCGCCGAGACGAAGGACAGCATGATGCCGCGCTTCAGCGCCACCTCATTGGCCACCATGTAGGACGAGATCACCGCCTTGCCGTGTCCGGGGCCGGCGGCGTGGAAGATGCCATAGGCGAAGGAGAGGCCGATCAGCAGCCACAGCTTGCTGCCGTCCTGGCGCATCGCCTTCATCGCGCTAGCCAGCGCATGGTAGAATTCCTGCTGGCGCAGGTTGATCCACATCAGGATATGGGCGAACGGACCGCTGGCGGTGGGCGCCATGCCGTCATTGGTGCCGATGCCGAGCGAGCTCTGCGCATGGGCGACGCCCGGCAGATGGATTATCACCAGGGTGGCGGCCGCAAGGCCGAGCGCCAAGCGGATATTCGTGGGGTATCCCACGAATATCCGCCTAGATTCCCTTGTTTGCCGCAGGTTCCGATCGCAAAACCGCAGGACACTTTTGCGGTACCTGCTTGCGCGCAGCGACGGTTTCATCACCGATCTATCCTTCCGGCGGGCAGTTCAGTTCGAGCTTGGTGGCGAAGATCTTGCTCATGTCGGTGCCTGTCGGATCGTTGAAGAAGGCTTCCGTCAGGGTCTTCTGGTTCTGGGCGATCGCCTCGTCCGGGTCGGGGCGGACGACCTTCCTGGTGCAGGTCGAGGGCAGGCCCTCGACGGTCAGGTTCGAATCGTCGGTGAAGTCGATCGCGGTGTAGAAGGTCGGGTCATAGACGCCGATGTCGATCTTGCCGGTGAGCTTGATCGGGGCCTTCGGTTCGGATTCGAACAGGATGATCAGCTGGTCATTGTCGAAATTGGCCATCAGGTGCGGCGGCGGGGTCATCGCCACATCCTTGCCGTCCTGGGTGACGAGCTGGAAATAGTTGAACTCCGCCAGCGAGGAATGGACGGTGTCGGCCACTTCCTTCAGCTCCTTGTCGTCAAGCTTCAGGTCGGAGTTCTTGTCGAACTCCATCATCACCGTACTCGAAAACAGGTCGTCGAAACGCCAGAGATGGCGCAACGCCTTCACACTTTGGTGATCCTCGCTGAGGATGACGTCGAGTCGCGCTTCGGCGAAGACGTGGGGATGCACCTCGGCCGGTCCGACCGCCGCGAACGTCGCCGCCAAGGCGGAAGACAGCATGATTGCTTGCCGTTTCAGGTGCATTTGCGGATGGCGATTCCGTGGCTTTGGATGGTTGCCCGAGAGTTACCAAAAAGGGGGCGAAATTGGGACCGCGTCGGCTGCCGGCGTGTCAGGCGCTTTCTCGCGTCTTGAACCACTGCACCAGGAAATCGACGAAGACGCGCACCTTTGCCGGCAGATAGCGCCGGTGCGGATAGACGGCGAAGATGCCGCTGCCGGAGAGCAGGCGGTCGTCCAATGCCGTCACCAGACGGCCGCTCTCGATCTCGGGGATGGCGATGAAATCGGGCAGCATGGTGAAGCCAAGGCCGGCAACGGCGGCAGCCCGCGCGGTCATCGGGCTGTTGACCTCGATCGGGCCGGATACCGACACGCTCATCGTCTCGCCGGCGTCGCCCTTGAACGGCCAGTTGGTCAGCCAGCGGCCATTGGTGTCGATGATGCAGGGGATGCGGGCGAGGTCCTGCGGACGCATCGGCATGCCGTGCTTGGCGATTAGGTCCGGAGATGCGCACAGCCTGACCGAAAAGGGCGCAAGGCGCCTCGCGATCAGCGAGGAGTTCTCCAGCCTGGAGATGCGCACGGCGAGGTCGAAGCCCTCCTCGACCAGGTCGACGAAACGGTCATCGAGATGGATGTCGAGCACGATGTCGGGATGCTCCTTGGCGAAGTCGATCAGCGACTGGCCGATCGGCGCGTCGGCGAAGGTACGCGCCGCCGAAAGCTTGATGCGGCCGCGCACATCGCCGGAGGATTCGCGCACCGCATCGGCCAGGCTGTCGACCTCGCGCACGATCTCGGAGGCGCGCCTGTAATAGGTATGGCCGGCCTCGGTCATCGAGAACTGCCTGGTAGTGCGGTTCAGGAGCAAGGCGCCGAGCTCGTCCTCCAGCTCGCGCACATATTTCGACAGCAGCGCCTTGGAGCGGCCGATCTTGCGCGCGGCGGCCGAAAAGCCTTCGGCCTCGACGACGTCGATGAAGGCGCGCATGCGGGTCAACGTGTCCATGGCTCAGGCCTTTCGTGCGGCGTCGAGGAGTTTTCGGCCGAGCCGTATCAGGGCGACATCGCTCCCGGAAGGGCCGAGCAGCGACAGGCCGAACGGCGCGCCGTCGACCGATCCGAGCGGCAGCGTGATCTGCGGGAAGCCGGAGAGGCCGGAGAGGCACAATAGATGCAGCGCCCTTTCGCGGTAGGTCTGCAGCTGTTCCGGCGCGCTGTTGACGAGCGGCGCCGCGCCCGGAACGGTCGGCAGGACGAGAAAGCCATGGCTGCCGAGCAGGGCGGCGAGCTCGGCACGGAAGGCCAGCCGGCGGGTCGTCTCGGTTTCGACCGTCCTGGCATCGACGGCACGGCCAAAAGCAAAACGCTCGTCGACGCCCGGCCCGAGACCGCGCTCGCCGCTGCTGATCCAGTCGCCATGCTCCTGCCATGCCTCGAAGGCCTGCAGGCGGCGAAAGCACCAATAGAGCTCGTCGGGGAAGGAGGTGAAACTGTACTCCACCTGCGCATGCTCGCCGATGACGGAAGCGGCGAGCGCCTTCATCCTGGCATATTCGGCGGCCTCGGCCGGACCCGACACCAAGGCGTCCAGCCAGCCGATCGACAGTGGCAGGTTGAGCGCATGCTGATGCGGGTCGCGGCCGAGCAGCAGCTTGCCGACCGCCTCATAGGTTTCGATGTCGTCGGCGAACCAGCCGAAGGTGTCGAAGCTCGGGGCGAGCTTCATGGCGCCGTCGAGCGATATGCGGCCATGCGTGGCGCGCAGCCCGATCAGGCCGCAAAAACTCGCCGGCGCGCGGATCGAGCCGCCGGTGTCGGAGCCGGTGGCGATGTCGGCGAGCTTGCCCGCCACCGCCGCCGCCGATCCCGATGATGAGCCGCCGGTGACGCGCTCGGGCGCGGCCGGGTTCACCGGAAACGGAAAGTGCGCGTTCTGGCCCATCAGCGAGAATGCGAGCTCGTCGGTCTGGGTCTTGCCGACGAATCGCGCGCCGGCATCGAGAATCATCTGCACCGCGGGAGCGGTCCGCGACGCCGCGTGAGCCGCTGCGAACTTGCCTGGATTGCCGCAGCCGGTGCGATAGCCGGCGACGTCGTAGATGTCCTTCACCGCCAGCCTGAGACCAGCCAGCGTGCCCAATTGCGCATGCGCGACAGGCATTTGGCGAAGGTTCAGGAAGGCGTTGAGCGGTCCGTGCGTGCCTGTCATCGTTCGATATCCGGATACGGTAATCCGTAGATTGTTCGATGCCGGAAATTTTACAACCGCAGCTTACGATTTTTATTGATTGTGAAATCCTACGCTCTTATATCGCGCTTGCCCAAAGTCGCACGTGCCTGTGGGTGTCCGCCGATCCTCGAATGGTGAGGGCAATCGGTAAGGTAACTGGAGCCAACCACTCCAGTCGGTCAGTGGCCAACCACAAGATCGAGGACACCTTGAAGCAACGACGGTGCGGGCCTTTCTGGTTCTCTTCCGGTTGTCCAAAGACCGGGGTTACTAAAGAGGCACACCTTCATTGCCGGCAGTGCGGACGGGTCTCCCATCCAAGCCAAGGCAGACAAAGCGAACCGAGGCCGGGCAAGGCCAAGGTTCACCGCCGCGAGACGGCATTTCATGGTTCCGGGGTCTCCACCGGCTGGTTCCATGGATATTCCGTCCCGCCTTTGTCCACCGCGTGTTCGCGAGGCCGACAGCCCGCGTCCCGCAGCCTTATTGCGCGCCGAAAGGCGTTATGGAGAGACCCCGATGGCCACCCAGCGCATCCTTGACTTCCTCGCCACCCGACGTCCGAACGGCCCATGCCTCGTCGTCGACCTCGATGTCGTGCGCGACAATTTCCGCGCCTTCGAGAAGGCGTTGCCCGATTCCAAGATCTACTATGCGGTGAAGGCAAACCCGGCGCCGGAGATCCTGCGCCTGCTTGCTGCGATGGGCTCGTCCTTCGACACCGCATCGGTTGCCGAAGTCGAGATGGCGATGGACGCGGGTGCGCCCGCGGACCGCATTTCCTTCGGCAACACCATCAAGAAGGAGCGTGACATCGCGCGCGCCTTCCATCTCGGCATCCGCCTGTTCGCGGTCGACTGCGTCGAGGAGGTCGAGAAGATCGCCCGCGTCGCACCCGGCGCGCGCGTGTTCTGCCGCGTGCTGACCGACGGCGAGGGCGCCGAATGGCCGCTGTCGCGCAAGTTCGGCTGCGTCCCGGCGATGGCGGTCGACGTGCTGCGCCACGCCAAGGCGCTCGGCCTCGACGCCTATGGCGTGTCGTTCCATGTCGGCTCGCAGCAGACCGATCTCACGGCCTGGGACCGCGCGCTGGGCGATGCCAAGAAGGTGTTCGCGACGCTCGCCGACGAGGGCATCGTGCTCAAGATGGTCAACATGGGCGGCGGCTTTCCGACCCGCTACCTGAAGGACGTGCCGGTGGCGCAGGCCTACGGCCAGGCGATCTTCTCGGCGCTGCGCAAGCATTTCGGCAACGCGCTGCCCGAGACGATCATCGAGCCGGGCCGCGGCATGGTCGGCAATGCCGGCGTCATCAAGTCGGAAGTCGTGCTGATCTCGAAGAAGGCCGACAATGACAATGTGCGCTGGGTGTTCCTCGACATCGGCAAGTTCGGCGGTCTCGCCGAGACCATGGACGAGGCGATCCGCTACC
>NZ_RZOF01000189.1:0-11975 GCF_003998955.1 Mesorhizobium sp. M4B.F.Ca.ET.017.02.2.1
GGCTTGGCGCGCCGCATTGGGATGCCGAGGCGCGCGGCGCGATCTTCGGCCTGACCCGCAACTCGGGCCCGGCGGAGTTTGCCCGCGCGGCATTGGAATGCGTCGCCTACCAGACCCGCGACCTGCTCGACGCCATGCGCAAGGACTGGAAGGGGGCTTCCGCGAAAACCGTGCTTCGGGTCGATGGCGGCATGGTCGCTTCCGACTGGACGATGCAGCGGCTGGCCGACATCCTCGACGCGCCGGTCGACCGGCCGACCATCCTCGAGACGACCGCGCTCGGTGCCGCCTGGCTGGCTGGGTCGAAGGCGGGCGTGTGGCCGAAGGCGAAGGACTTCGCCAAGACCTGGGCGCTCGACCGACGTTTCAAGCCGGAGATGGACGCTGCGACACGCTCCGCCAAGCTGGCGGGCTGGCGCGACGCTGTGCGCAGGACGCTGAGCGTGCCATAAGAAGCCCCATCAGGCGCTGAGTGCTGGGGGCGAGGGGGGATGGATCCGGACTGGTATGCTGGCTGGCGCGAAGAGGCATTCGATCAGCTGAACGCCAAGAACGACCGCTTGCAGAAGGATTTCCGCCTCGGCAGCTGGCCGCGCTACGACTGCGATCTGAAGGCAGAAAAGCTCCTGTTTTCAGACCAAGGCGTCGTCAAGGTGGTCAGCGAGATCCAGATTGCGGGCTCTACGAGCGCCAAAGCGGACAACTGGCTGTGGGCCTGGGCAAATTCAAACCTGCCCGGCGAGCTTCTCGGTGACGCTAGGCGGGTTCGGTCCTTCGGCGAGGAAAATGGCATCGACGAACTGGCTCAGGCCTATGTGCTCGATACGAACAACGACCTTGAGGCGCTCGGCTGGGAACTGACCGGCGCCATGGTTCGAATCTGCGGTGCGCTCGGCGCCTACCGCTCCCCGCGCGGTGAAGGCGGAGGCCTGTATCTGATCTTCAAAACCATCAGCTGGGCCAGCTGATCCGCGCATCACTTCCTTTGCGACCGGGATATCGCGAAAGGCCCGTGCCGTTGCCGGCACGGGCCTTCGCAGCCTCCCGTGTTCCGATGATCAGGTCAGTAGGGCGAAATGCACTGCTGACGCGGGCCGTTGTACGGCTGGAACGTATTGTCCCAGGCGCGATAGGACCGGTACCGGTCGTAGCACCACTGCACATGCGCATCGCCGCCGCGATAGACACCGGTCCGGTTGCTGTTGACGATGGCGCCGGTGATCAGCGCGCCGGTCGCGAAAGCAGCCAGCGGGAACCAGAAGTCGCCATGGCGGCGATAGCCGCGGCGATATTCGCGATAGCCGCGATGGCCATTCCAGTACATGTCACCGTTGCGCGAATAGACGCGGTTGCGCGACATGGTGCGGTGCCGTCGCCACTCCTGGTATTGAACCGTCTGGACATCAGACGAAAGCCCTTGCGGCTGCGGCGCATAGATTGGCTGGGCATTCACGGACATGACGTCCGCTGCCACGAACGAAGCCGACAGCGCGGCCGCCAGCAGGCTTGATGCGATCCTGTTCATCGCTCTTCTCCTCGAAGGGTGTTGATGTCCCTTGTGGGAAAAAAACGGGTGACGTAGGCAATTGTTCCCACGTTCCCGTCCAGATTGCAGAATGCGCCCCGATGGTAGCAGCGCTTTGGAGGCAAGGCCCAGCCTTCGACCCTCTCGCGCGCTGTGCCGCGCACGCTCGCATGGCTCACAATGCCGCGCCGGACACGGCCTGGAGGCCATGTTTTTCCGGTTGACCGGTCGATGCACTCTCCCTATGTTCCGCCCAATTTCGAGGGCGGCCTTATTCGAGCCCGCGGGAGCGCGTAGCTCAGCCGGTAGAGCAACTGACTTTTAATCAGTAGGTCATGGGTTCGAATCCCATCGCGCTCACCAAAACTCAAGTAAATCAGTTAGTTGTGAGAGGTAAGTACCGGTTTTCGTGTCCGCGCGATTTCGTGTCCGTGCTATGTCCGTGGAATGGGGAGGGGCGGTTGGACTTCGATTGGGTCGGCAAAGTGGACTGGGTCAACGTCGCAGGCGTCATTGCTACGACTGTGGCCCTCGGGCTTTCGGTTCATTTCTGGAGGCGGCAGTTTCGCCCGATCGTCACGGCTATGGTCAAGACGCATGCAGGCGGCAACACCGGCATCGCCTACAATCTCGTTGTGCTCAATTCGGGATCGATCCCGGCGCGCGACGTCTGGTTCGAGGTGGCGAGCCCGCACGCTTTGAACGCTGCCCTTGCAAACGGCGCCAACGAAGCGAACAAGCGGGATTGGTTGGCCTGCTTCGATAGGAAGGACTTGATCCCGGTCCTGCACAATGGCGCGCAGGTGTCCTGCTCGTTTGGCACGACGGAGCGCGGGGACGGAGGGTTTTGGAAAAACGAGGCCGAGTTTCCGATCCGCATCCACTACAAAGGATGGTTCGGCAAGGGCTATAGCGAGGAGATGAAGCTGCGAATTGTCGACAGCGATACATTCACCGGCTTCATGTGGGGGTGACGAGCGATGCCTTCTCTGAACTACAGCTACGAAGTGATCGGTCGCATCCTTGGCTAGGCTGATCCTGAACAACGATGGCAAGGGCAAATGCTTTTCGATGTCAGCGCTGTCGAGGCGCAGCACCTTCCACTAATCCAGAACGGCAATCTCGGCGATGCCTTCCGCGCCGGGACGTTTGGATGCGTCCGGCTGATCCAAGACGTTGTTCTCGGCGGGAACTGGAATGCCGACCGGGCCAATCTGATCGTCGTCGACCTTGGGGTGCGCATTATCAATAATTGCGGGGCCGCCGCCCAACTGGCCTTGGCTGGCTTCTGGTCGCCCGCCGGCCATCAAATTCGTGATCTGGTCGAATGCCACCAGTTGATCGAGTATTTCCGCTATCGGCCCGCCGATGCGCAGGAATGGTTCGAGACCGACGGCAAGGACCGCTACCGGAAATTCAGCTTCGGCAAGGTGTTCGACAAGCTTGCCAAGGAGCGGGGGTCGGCGAACTACGATCTCAAGCAGAGCTTCGATCTATATTCGGAAGCAGGAAGTCATCCCAGCACCGCTGGCCTCGCGTGGCAAATCACGGGGGTAGGTAAAAAGCTCATCGGGCCAGTTCCGCACCCTGATCGCTTCAAGCTTCTCGTCGGCGATCTGTGGGCGCACGCGACGAGGGCGACGCTGGATTTTGTCGACACTATGGATGCGCTTAATCCTGACCGCGCGCCGATCCGGGACCAGTTTAGGCACGATCACGCGGTGGTGCTCGGCGCCGCGACCTTGTTTGCCGAGGTCACCACCGATCAGGTGCGCGAGTTCTGGAAATAGCGGCTCCAAAGCGCGCCAACGCCTTTCGACTATTCCACCGCTTCCAGCAGATAGGGCTTCGCACCGACGCTGATCGCCGTCTTGATGCCCGGCAGGGCCGTGCCGGGGATCAAGCGCAGCATCGCGTCGACGTCGCCTTTCTTGAAATCCCGATGCGCCACGGCGGCGAGGCCGCGCACGATTTCGGAGATCGTGCCGCCGGTGGGGCCGACGAGCGAGCCGACCGGATCACGCGGCGCCCAGCGCGACAAAAGCGCCGTCTATCATCTTGCCTGCGAGGCCGGCCTAGAGGGCATCGTGTCGAAGCGTCTCGACAGCCTGTACCGCAGCGGCTCGACCATAAACTGGCGCAAGATCAAATGCTTCGTCGAGAAGGAAATGGACATCATCGGCGTGAAGCGGGAGACCGGAAAGCCGGCGATGGTCCTGATGGCGGAACAGGGCCACTACATGGGAGGCGCCTTCGTCACGCTCAAAGCCGACAAGCGGCAGGCTCTATGGGACCGTGCTCTGGGCAAGGCCGGCGCACCGCCGCCGAAAGGGCTCGCCAAAGAGAAGGCCGAGTGGCTCAAGCCGGGTCTGGTGGGGCGGGTCAGGTTCCTCAAGGGCGAGGAGAAGCTTCGCCACGCTTCGTTGAAAGACTTCTCGGAGCAGTAGCAAGCGAATCGGGCTGCGCCCGTCGTTTCCGCTTCAGCGCTTACTCACCGCGTTGACATACCTTATCAGCAAGCATGCCCCGGCACCCAATACAGCGCCGTGAATCAGCCAAGTGTGCGAACCGAGACGGTGAAGCCAAAAGCCGAATGGTAGGCCAACGGAGATTGCGAACAGAGTGTAGCCTATGACCTCGCCGAGTACGGCGCCAAATGCTGCGCTGACTAGAAGACCGATCTGTTCTTTCGACATGGAGTTGAGAGTGTCGCGAAAATGCCATGCACGCAAGCCCACCCTATAGCGCGGGCTCCAAAGTAATCGCACTCACACCGTGGTGAGTTGATCATGCGTTGCCTTCCACGGCGCTTTCCTCGTCCAGCGCATACGGAACCGGCAGGTACGCATTCGCCACCAGCCAATCATCGAAGACGGCCAGGGAAGTCACAGCGCGTTGCAGACAATATGAATAAATTAGCGGACGCTAATGAGCGGTGCTATAATGCGCAGTCAGCCGGCAAACCTACCCCGTTCTGCTGGTTAGGCCTAGCGGCCGACCCGCCCCCCCTCTACCGGCCGCTGGGCCGCCAGCATTGAACCGGAGCCCGCTTTGAGGACGGCAATGCCATGGCATCGCCATAGCGGCATATTTGATCCCGCTGATCTGGACTTACTCCAGCGGGTGTTCAACCAACTGTGCGACGAGCGCCGCCTTGCCAAGAAAGATAGGGAACAGAGGGAAGCTCTCGCAGATGAGGTCCTCGACCTTTTCCAAAACGGGATCACGGGCGAAGCGAAGTTATGGCAAGCGCTTTCGAAGCGACGTAGCGCTTGAATCAATAGGCCTTCTGCCAAAGGGAAATGGCGGAAGGCCTATTGGTTTGGGAGCGGCTACATTCCTGAGAAATCGACCGCTACAGCAAACAATGCACGAGGGGAGTGAGGAGTTCCCGTGCTCTGCCTAGGGGGGAGGCAGCCAGCAAATGTCATTGCCGCGCAACAGTGGTGTGTACGAACCCGCTGATCTGGACTTGCTCCAGCGGGTATTTGATCGGCTGTGTGACGAGCGACGCATAGCCAAGAAAGACCGCGAACAGCGGGAATCCCTGGCTGCGGAACTGTTCAAAGTTTTCGATGACGGCACTAACCACCTTTGGTGCACGCTTTCCACCGCATCAGAAACTAAGCCCGCTACGTCTCACGTGCCGTTCCGGTGACAACGTCCGACGATGCGGCTACCATCCCCACCGCATGCTTGGCAGAAGCAAGGAAGATCTTAAAGTCATGAGGCCGATCAGCAGACCTGCCGACGCCGGGAGAGCCTTTGCCGATGCTTGGAATCGACACGATATGGACGACTTGGGTGCTTTGTTCTCCGAGGACGCCAACTTCGTAAATGTCGTGGGCATGTGGTGGAAGAACCGCAGCGAGATCGAAGCGGCGCACCGCGCAACTCATGAAACGATGTTTCGTGAGAGCCGATTGGAGGGTGTTGTCTCGTCAATTGTCGAACTATCCCCAGGCGTTGCATCGGTGCACTATGTCTGGACGCTGACCGGTGCATCCGCTCCGGACGGCTCACCGGCCGGAGCACGGAAGGGCATCCTGCTTCTGATTGTTAAAGAAGAACAGTCGGGCTGGCGGATAAAGGTGGCCCAGAACACCGACATTGTTCCAGGGGCCATTGCTCCTCCCTCCAACGCAAGGTGAGGACCTTGCGGCAGGGTTTGAGTGGATAGCTATTCTGGCCTGCCGCCGGTGAATGATGGCGTCAAGCACGGCCTGGTAGATGGTGCCCGTGTCTTCTTCCAGCTCGTTGCTGGTGAGAGTATTGACCGCAATTACGACTTCTCTAACGAGCCGCTAATAAGATGGCTTTTGATGAGGTCGTTTCGGGTGCAGAGGCTCTGCTCCAAGAAGCAGTCCTGCTTGAGACGCAGGAATCACTGTAGCTTGATTTCAAGGCTGAGAGGTTCGCCCTCTAGCCACGCGCGCAGCCGTCGGCCACCTTCTGCTTTTATATGCCGTTATATCGGCCTATAATTCCGTCGCCGACAAACGTCCCCCAAACTTGCTGTTTGCCGGTTAGGCCCGGCGGTCGCGCCACCCCACCCACACCCCCGGCCGCTGGGCCGCCACGCTCGTGAGGGAGCAAGTTTCGCGGCGAAACTCGAAGACGTTTCTTCGGCGGTGCTTTTCATGCAGCGCAGCGCAAGACGTCAATGCCCGACAGGATCGTGCCTTATCAGGGCGGAACTTCGACGGCAATCTTGATCGCGGCATAGTAGGCCGCGGCATTGGCGATGTCTTCGTCGCTCAGCTTCTTGACGACCAGCGACATCATTGAACTCTTGCGCTCTCCGGCCTTGTAAGCCATCAGCGCGTGGACCAGATAGTCGTACTTCTGCCCGGCGATATTGGGCGTGTAAGACATTTTGCCGAGGCCATCCGTGCCGTGGCACATTTGGCATTGCACCATGACTTTCCGGCCGGCGATGCTGTCGCCTGCTGCCTGCGCAAATGATGAGTTGACCACGAGGGCAGCCAGGCCAAGGATCAAACCACGCATAGCTATGCTCCGTGAATGCTCCATCGTCCGTGGCCTTAGGTCGGACGACGAGGCACCCTACACCCGGTGAGGCTGCGTAGCGAGCTATATTAGCTGTAGCTTGATTACACTCACTCGAAGTGATCCAGTGCTGACCTCTCCCGGCTCGCTTCGGTACGGGGCGCAAAGAAGCACCGAATATAAGAAAACGGCGGGGACAGGCAGATGTGATACTGGCTGTCTTCGCTTTCTATAACGCGGTTCTTGGGGATGAAATACCGGGACTTGGATCCGGTCCGGACATTGAAACCGCCACCTGGCAACGGCTCGACAAAGCGCGGAGCGATGACCCCACAGTCCTTTTTGGCGTCGCAGCATTCATAGCCGGTGACCGGATCGTGGTAGCCGGTGTACCAGCTGTGAGCGATGGTGAGCGCGATTAAAAAGAGCTTCGCCATGTCCGCCTAATTTAACACGGCGGCTCGACGACAGGCTATCCACATATTAGCAGACGCTTGCGAACCAATTCGCCGCGCCGGCCGCCGGGCCGCTACGCCAGAGCAATCGCTTGCCAAAGCTTCAGAAAGGCTTGTTCGGCGGTCTCCAGAGGCACAAAGTGATTTTTCCGGAGGAGCAAATCATGCGAACAATGAAAGCATTCAGCATCCTTCTCGCCGTTCTGTCGCTCACAGCCGGTTCCACCTTCGCAGCGGATTCGCCTATCATCGCCCCAGGTGCGAAGCTGGAAAAGTTGGCTGAAGGTTATTCATTCACCGAAGGCCCGGCGGCGGATGGTGATGGCAATGTGTTCTTTACCGACGACCCAAATAACCGGATTGTTGAATGGAGCGCGGCAGACGGGAAATTCTCCGACTGGCTCAAGCCAGCTGGACGTGCGAACGGAACCGATTTCGACAAGGTCGGCAACCTGATCGTCGTTGCCCCCGAGAAGGGCGAACTGTGGTCCATCGCACCCGACAAGACAGTCACGGTGCTTGTGACGAACTTCGACGGCAAGGTATTCAACGGCCCGAATGACTTGTGGATTCGTCCAGACGGCGGCATCTATTTTACCGACCCTGATTTCTATTCGGATCACGACCAAAGTACGAGGGTGGAGGGGCAAAACGTCTACTTTGTCACGCCCGACCACAAGACCGTTACGCGTGTGACGAACGACCTGTTTAAGCCCAACGGCATCATTGGTACGGCAGACGGCAAGGTGCTTTACGTGGGGGACTACGGCGCGGGCAAGACTTACGCCTACGACATAAATCCCGACGGCGAGCTTACGAACAAACGTCTTTTCTGCGATTTCGGTTCAGACGGCATGACCATCGACGAGGAGGGCAATGTCTATCTTACCGAGTTCGCCGTGATGGTGTTCGATAAGACGGGCAAAAGGATCGAACGTATCGAAGTACCGGAAACGCCAACAAATGTGACCTTTGCTGGCAAAGATAACGACCTGCTCTTCATCACCGCGACCACCAGTGTTTACGGTCTCAAGATGAGGGTGAAGGGGAAGCGCTAGGAGCTACCCAGATTGGCATCAGCTCAAGGCCCCGGTTTGCTGACGGCCAGGCAACACATGCCGCCTTTTACTAAATTAGCAATGATGCATGAAATGGCCTAAAATAGCTCAGCCGGCGACGCCCCCAACCAAGGCCCACCGGTCAGGCCCGGCCTCACTGGCCTACCCCGCCGCGGGTGCCGGGCCGCTATGAGGGAGGCTTTCCGATGCGAGCGGTTCTATTGATCCTTGCCGTCGTGGCCGTGTTCTTCATATGGGACAATCTGGCCAACGAAGGCCGATATTCTTCGGCAGTAGAGCGCAGCTACCGCTTGGCAGTGGCCGATCTGCCTACCGGCTACAAGCGTTGAATCGAGGAGTCAGCGCCGGCAGGGACGCCGGTAGCTTGGCCGGATAGCCATTGAGCCTCAAAAGCTCGCCAACCGGCGCCATCGAGGCACCAGCCCAAACTGCGAGCGCCCTGGCCCTTAGCCGCCGGGCAGCTGGAAAGCGATCACGAGTAGCACAAAAGCGATGGCGGCCAGGACGATCGCGGCTGCCCGGATGCGTTTCATCCCACCTTGTTGCAATCGCTGTCGAACCTTCGCCGCTTCGTAGGCGCTATAGAGGCGCAGGCCGTCCTCGCCGAAGCGATCACTGTTCGGATAGTTGAGTTGCGGCTTTCGGCGGAGCTTCAGCATTGTTGGACCGTTGAAAGAAAGACTCGCCGGGCATGAAACCCCAAACCCATGGCCCGGCGAGATTGACAACCCGACCCCACGATCAGGACCGGTGGAGGTGTCCCGGCAATCTCTCCAACGCAAGACAGGTGCCAGCTTCTGGTCCCGAACCGGGACAGAGGTAGCCGTGCGCCAGTTGGCGCTGGTCGCCAGCCAGTCCCTCGCGGGAAGCGAGCTTGCATGTGGGTACCAGTTGCGCGAAGCTGACCGCGGGGGAGTGGTGTAGATTCGAGGCAGCACCACCAATGTTCACTGACTACTACGAACTTCTTGAAATCAGCCCGAACGCCAACTCGGAAACGATTGAGCGGATATTTCGTTATTTTGCCATGCGCTATCATCCCGACAATCGGGACACCGGCGATGATTCACGCTTCAGCGAAATCGTGGAAGCCCACAACACGCTCAAGGATCCGGTCAAGCGCGCGCAGTACGACATCCAGTACAGAGACAATTTGGGCCTGCGCCGTGAGCTGACCGAGGAAGCCAGCAATACCAAGGGGCTTGAGCGGGATGTCGTGATCCAGGCGAAACTGCTGACGCTTCTCTATGTAAGACGCCGCCAGGACGTCAACAATCCAGGCATTGGCGATGACGAGCTCGAACGCCTGTCAGGCTGCCCGCGGGAGCATCTGGATTTTCATCTCTGGTATCTGAAGGCAAAGAGCTGGATAGCGAGGACCGAAAACGGGACTTTCGCCATCACCGTGGAAGGCATCGATCGGGCCAATGCCGAACACCGTCGCGAAGCCACGATCACCACCAAACTGCTGGATCATGCGGATTGAAGGACATCCCGGAGTTCTCCGACAGTCGGCTCGTGCGCAGCGGAAGGGCACAAAAGGGCGCCAGGGGAGGGCAATAATTGTCCGAGAAAAAGGTGATCGCGATCAAGGACTGGAACTGTGCCATGAGCGACGAGCTTGGCCGCGTCGCCCTGATGATCAATCCGACCGATGGCGAGCCTGTCCTGGTTTTGATGACGATCTTTCAGGCAGCCAGGATGGGGCGCGAGCTGCAGTCGCCGAAACGCGTCTCGTGATGGCTTCGATATCCACAACGAGGGCGTGGGCCGGCGGCGCCAAGCTTGTCGCCAGACGGGGCGGCGGCTAGAGTCGGCGTTCGCAAGGGAGGCGATACATGGCACTTCACCTTTCGGCGGACACCCTGGCCCCCGCGGTGGCGAAACCCCAGAAATATCTGTTCGGCCCGATCGCCGACTTCCTTATGCTCGGCGGCAGCGCGTTTCTCATCCTGCCGCTTCTGTTTCTTGTGCCGCTCGAATACGAAGGCCTCGTTGCCGCTACGATGGTCTTCGTGGCCTACCTGGTAAACTATCCCCACTTCGCCCACTCATATCAGATTTTCTACCGCAATTTCGGGCGCAAGGTGAGCGGCGACGGATACGACAAGGGCCTCCGGATCCGCTACATTTTCGCCGGCATCGCCGTTCCCCTGATCATGAGCGCCTTCTTTGCCTACGGCGCGGCGACGGCGAACACACGGCTGCTGGGATATGCGACCAACGCCATGTTCTTCTTCGTCGGCTGGCACTACGTCAAGCAGGGCTACGGCATGCTGATGGTGGATGCCGTGCTCAAGCGCAAATTCTTCGACGACCGGGACAAGAAGGTGCTGCTGGTCAACAGCTATGCCGTCTGGATCCTGGCCTGGCTGCAGACGAACACGGCGGTCACCGCGGGCAAATACTATGGCCTGGAATATTACACATTCGCGGCCCCTTCGTGGATCACCGACATTGCCCTGCTGGTGGCCCTGACATCCACCGCGGCCACGGTCCTGATGCTGGCCGGCCGCTGGCGGAAGAACGGCGGCGGCCTGCCGTACAACGGCATCGTGGCGTATGTCGCATCGCTCTACCTCTGGATCCTGATCGCGAGGATAAACCCGCTCTGGCTGCTGGTAGTGCCCGCGCTCCACTCGCTCCAGTACCTTGCGGTGGTCTGGCGCTATCAGACCAACGTCGAGCGCGACGGCCAGGATGCCGGAAAGGATCCGCAACCGAAGATCCTGTCGTTTCTCGGCCCTCTCTACCGGCTTCGTGTCCTCGGATTCATCGTCGGAGGCGGTGCGCTGGGCTATCTCGGTTTCTGGCTGATCCCGTTCGTGCTGACTGCCTTGATCCCCTACGACAGGCAGGTCCTCGGCTCATCGCTGTTCTTCTTCATCGTGCTGATATTCATCAACGTCCATCATTACTTCCTGGACAATGTGATGTGGCGCCGCGGCAACCCGGAAGTGTCGAAATATCTGTTCCGCTAGAGCAATTCCAGGAAAAGTGCGCAGCGGTTTTCCGTCCGGAATTGCGTCAAAACAAAAACTTAGGACGGTTCGGCGATTCCATGAAACGCTGAACCGCCCTAGCCGCCCATCCCATCGTCCATCATTGTGTTGGTGAGCGCCTCATAGGCCGCGCTGCATGTCGCGGAATGCGGGCAATCCTTTACGACCAACACCGGCGCCACCGTGAGGATGGCGGCGATCAGGATTCGCAGGCCGAGCCCGATCGCGCTCATCGTTCTGCCGAACAGGCCAGCGAACAGGAAGTAGAGACCCTGAGCCATGCAAGCGGCCGTCAGAACCCCCAGGAGCGGGCTCGTGGTTTTTGCAAACGGGGTTATGTAGCCGTCCGGAAAACCCACCATGCTGAGGTCCATGGACCATTGCAGGGCCAGCACGACACTCAAGCCCGCCCAGGCAAGAGCGGCCATGCGTGTGATCCGTGTTTGCTTCGACTGCTCGCCGGCGACAGGCTTCAAGGATCAAGCCTCTCCGAAGACCAGCGAGACATTGCCGCCGGCGTGACGCTCGATCCTGCCGGCGAGGTCGAGTTCCAGGAGCACCATCGACACCTGCGCGGCGCTCAAGCCGGTATGGCGGATGATCTCGTCGACCGCCACCGGTGTCGGGCCGAGCGCCTCGAGCACGCCGGCGCGATCATCCTCGCGCGGCGGCGGCGTCGCCGAGAGGTCGGGCGGCTCTGCCAGCGGCGCAACCCTAGGCGCGCGCACGCCAGCCAGCGGCGCGATGGCGCTGGCAACATCGGCCGCTTCGGTGACCAGCGTGGCGCCGTCCTTGAGCAGGCCGTTCGAGCCGGCCGCGCGCGGATCGAGCGGCGAGCCGGGCACGGCGAATACCAGGCGGCCCATCTCGCCGGCCAGCCTGGCGCTGATCAGCGAGCCTGAGC
>NZ_RZOF01000018.1:0-36958 GCF_003998955.1 Mesorhizobium sp. M4B.F.Ca.ET.017.02.2.1
TGCTCGAACAAATCGCCGAGGCCGACGGTCTCGAAGAAGTCGCGCCGCCAGCTTGTCTGCTCATGCGCCAGATAGGTCCATTTGGCGGTCAGGGTGCATTGCGAACGCGCCAGCGAGCCGGTGGCCTTCCAGGTCAGGAAATCGGTGAGGTCGAACAGATAGCCGGCTTCGTTCCACGTTGCTGGCAGATGGCGCTTCAACCACATCAGCTTGGGCGTCGCCATTTCCGGCGACATGACGCCGCCGATATAGTCGAGCACGGCGTGGCCGCTCGCCGTGCACTCGTCGGCCTCGGCGATGGCGCGGTGGTCGAGCCAGACGATGGTGTCCCAGCGCTTTTCGCCGGTGACCGACACGCTGAGCTGCTCGCTATCCCTGCCTCGCCCCACGAGCGAGCAGGGGGCGTCGAAGGAAATGCCGACGACGTCATCGGCCGCGATCCCCGCCTTGGCGACGGCGGCGCGCACTGCCTTGCAGACCGCCGACCAGATATCGCGCGAATCATGCTCGGCGTGATCGGCCTTGGGCTGATGCATGGCGATCGGATGATCGGCGCGCCCGAGCAAGATGCCATTGACGTCGAGAATGCCCGCGCGGGCGCTCCCGGTGCCGACATCGACCGCGCAAACGAAACTGTTGGTCAAGATGCTTTTACTCTCGCTCCCAGGCCTGCAATCAGATCGGGCAATTGCAGCATGTCAGCGAATATAAAGTCCGGTTCGGTCGACGCAAGCCGCGCTTTCAAGGCGGGGTTGTCGGCATGCGAGCCGCCGGTGAAGGCAAAGACACGCATGCCCGCCGCGCGGGCCGCGGCGACGCCGGCCGGGCTGTCCTCGATGACCAGGCATTTGCGCGGTTTTGCCCGCATGCAGGCAGCGGCATGAAGGAAAAGGTCCGGCGCCGGCTTGCCGCGCTTGACCATGGCGGCGCTGAACAGATGCGGTTCCAGAAAGCCGAGCAGTCCGGTGACATCGAGCGCGTAGCGGATGCGCTCCAGCGTGCCGGAAGAGGCGACGCAGAACGGCAGGCCAAGTCTCGGCAGAACCTCCCTGATGCCGGGGATCGGCTTCAACTCCTCACGAAATTTGCGCATCAGGTCGACTCGCATCGCGGTGAGGTGCTGGTCGCTGATCTCGAGCCCGAACTCGCTGCCGAGGATCTCGCGCACGCTCTTCATGCTCTTGCCGAGGAAATGCTCGTAGGCGGCATCCTCCGAGACCGTACCCCCCGCGAGCGCGATCATGCCGAGCAGTGCCGAGACCGAAAGCGCCTCGCTGTCGACCAGCACGCCGTCGCAGTCGAAGATGACCAGGTCGGGAGTCATCCTGGCTGCTTCCGGTGGCTTCAGAGCTTGCCGGCGAGATAGCGCGTCAGCGTCTCGCGCGCGCCGTTTGCCCACAAGACGTTGAGCGCATGGGCAAAAGCCTCGGCGAAGGCGGCGGAGCGGCCGACATCGCCATAGATGTCCTCCATGGCCAGCCAGGCGCCGGGCGCATCCTTCGCCGCCCTGGCGGTCGCCTGCAGGCGATCCCAATTCGGATCATTGGGCTCGATGACGACGCCACTGTCGGTGGTGCCGAAGCAGTAGCGGCACCACAGCGCCGATTCCAACGCGAGGCCGGCGACGCCCTTGCCCGCCTTCAGCCGGTCGGCAATGGTCGGGATGATGAATTTCGGCTGCCGGTTGGAGCCGTCGAGGCAGAGCCGGCGGATGGTGTCGCCGATCTTGGGGTTGGAGAAGCGGCGCTCGATGAGCTGGTAATAGTCCTCCAGAACCGTGTCCGGCACCGGCGGCACGGTCGGGATGATCTCGTCGCGTTCCAGCTTGGCGAGGAAGCCGCGCACCAGCGGCTCCTGCATCGCCTCGTGGACGAAGTGGATGTCCATCAGTCCGGCCGGATAGGCGATCGTGGCATGACCGCCATTGAGGATGCGGATCTTCATCAACTCGTAGGGAGCGACATCGCCGACGAACTGCACGCCGACCTTTTCCAGCGCCGGCCGGCCGGCGGTGAAATGATCCTCCAGCACCCATTGGCGGAACGGCTCGCAGAATACCGGCCAGTTGTCTTCCAGTCCGAAATCGCTGGCCAGGATGCCGCGCTCGCGGTCTGTCGTGGCCGGCGTGATGCGGTCGACCATGCCGTTCGGAAAGGCGACGTTGTCCCGTACCCAGTTGGCCAGATCCTCGTCGATCAGCCGCGCCAGGCCGATGACGCCGTCGGAGGTGACGTGGCCGTTATGGGGGATGTTGTCGCAGGACATGACGGTGAACGGCACGATGCCGTCGGCGCGGCGGCGCACCAGCCCCGCAAGGATGAGGCCGAATACGGTCTTCGGCTCCGCACCCGGCTGAGCATCGGCGACGATGTCGGGATGGGTCGGGTTGAAGACACCGGAAGCCGGATCGATGAAATAGCCGCCTTCGGTAATGGTCAGCGAGACGATCCGGATCGCCGGGTCGGCAAGCTGCTCGATGATCGCGGCCGCTTCGCCCGGCATCAGGAAATCGATCATGGCGCCGGTGACGCGGGCGCTCATATGGCCTTGGTCCTGCTCGACCACCGTGGTCAGCCAGTCCTGTTCTTCGAGCTTGCCGCGGCCGATCTTCTCGCCGGCGAAGACGCCGGCGCCGATCAGTGCCCAGTCGTGGCCGAGGCCCGCGTTGAACAGGTCGTCGAGATAGACGGCCTGGTGCGAGCGATGAAAATTGCCGACGCCGAAATGCACGATCCCGGCCTTGAGCCTGGCGCGGTCATAGTTCGGACCGGAGACCTTCGGGGGGAGCTTGGCGAGGTTCGAGGAAGAGAGTTTCACGGTCATCTGCTTTTACCCTTTGGCCGATACATGGCCTGACAATTCTCCCAACCCTCGGGAGAAGGAGCGGCAGCGAGGGGCGGCATTAGGCTGCCAGCATTCATGCCGCCCCCGCATGCCCCGGCGGCAGCCTCTCCCCGGAGGACGGGAGAGGCGCCTTTCCCCCTCAACTCATCCCCGTCAACTCATCCATTGGCCGCCGTCGACATTGTAGGTCTGGGCGACGATGTATTCGGCCTCGTCGCTGGCCAGGAACACGGCCATGCCGGCGAGGTCTTCCGGCTTGCCCATGCGCCCGTAGGGTACGCCCTCGCCGACCAGCCGCTTCTTCTCGCCCTTCGGCCGGTTCTCGTATCTGGCGAACAGCGCATCGACGTGGTCCCACATGTCGCTGTCGACGACGCCGGGAGCGATGCCGTTGACGTTGATGCGGTGCTTGATCAGATCGAGCCCAGCCGACTGGGTGAGCGAGATAACGGCGGCCTTGGTGGCGCAGTAGACGGCGACCAGCGGCTCGCCGCGCCGGCCGGCCTGGCTTGCCATATTGATGATCCGGCCGCCCTTGCCCCTGGCGATCATCGAACGGGCAGCCGCCTGCAGCATGAAGAGCGTGCCGGCGACGTTGACCGAAAACAGCTTGTCGTAGCTCGCCCTGGTTATCTCGACGATCGGCGCGAGGTCGAAGATGGCGGCGTTGTTGATCAATATGTCGAGGCCGCCGGTCCTGGTCTCCACCGCTTTCACCGCCGCCTCGATGGAGGCCTGATCGGTGACGTCCAGCTTGACGGCGTAGGCCTTGTCGCCGATGGCAGCCGCCGACTTTTCGGCCGCCGCCAGATCGATGTCGGCAACCGCCACTGTCGCACCCTCGCGCGCGTAGGCTTCGGCGAACGCCCTGCCGATGCCGCGCGCCGACCCGGTGATCAGCGCCGATTTGCCTTTGAGCCTCACCGGGCCATCGCCTTTCCGTCCGGGCCGAAGCGATGCAGCTTGGCCTGGTCGGGCGTCAGATAGATGGTGTCGCCATGATGGACCGCGAGCTCGCCGTCGGCGCGCACCGTCAAGGTGCCGACGCCGTCGGCATGGACATGCAGGAAAGTATCGGAACCGAGATGCTCGGCGACGCCGACGGATGCCTTCCAGTCGCCGGCCGTGGTCGAAATGTTCATGTGCTCGGGGCGGATGCCGATGGTCTTGGCGCTGTATTTCGCCGCCGGCGCGCCTTCGATCAGGTTCATCTTCGGCGAACCGATGAAGCCGGCGACGAACAGGTTCTTCGGCGTCTTGTAGAGCTCCATCGGCGAGCCGACCTGCTCGACATTGCCGGCGTTGAGCACGACGATCTTGTCGGCCATGGTCATGGCCTCGACCTGGTCGTGGGTGACGTAGATCATCGTCGTCTTGAGCTGGTGGTGCAGTTCGCTGATCTCGAGGCGCATGGTGCCGCGAAGTGCGGCGTCGAGGTTGGACAGCGGCTCGTCGAACAGGAAGGCGGAAGGCTGGCGCACAATGGCGCGGCCGATGGCGACGCGCTGGCGCTGGCCGCCGGAGAGCTGGCCCGGACGACGCTCGAGGTAGTTGGTGAGGTTGAGCACCCGCGCGGCGTCCTTGACCTTCTTGTCGATGGTCGCCTGGTCCTCGCCCGCCATCTTCAGCGGGAAGGCGATGTTCTTGGCGACCGTCATGTGCGGATAGAGCGCATAGGACTGGAACACCATGGCCAGCTTGCGCTTGGCCGGCGCCTCGCCGGTAACGTCGCGGCCGTCGATATTGATTGTGCCGCCGCTAGTGTCCTCCAGCCCGGCGATCAGCCTGAGCAGCGTGGACTTGCCGCAGCCCGACGGACCGACGAACACGACGAACTCGCCATCCTCGATGACCAGATCGATGTTCGGAATGATCGTCGTCGACCCAAAGGATTTGGAGACGTTCTTGAGCGTGATGTTTCCCATGGTTTCCTCCCCGAGGGATTATTGTCCGTCGTCCGCCGCTTGCGGCGCCCTACTACTTCACCGCGCCGAACGTCAGGCCGCGCACCAACTGCTTCTGGCTGAACCAGCCCATGATCAGGATCGGCGCGATGGCCAGCGTCGAGGCCGCCGACAGTTTGGCCCAGAACAGGCCTTGCGGGCTGGAGAAGGAGCTGATGAAGGCGGTCAGCGGCGCGGCCTCGGTGGTGGTCAGCCGGATCGTCCAGAAGGCTTCGTTCCAGGCCAGGATGATGTTCAAGAGCATGGTCGAGGCAATGCCCGGGACCGCCATCGGGGTGAGCACATAGACGATCTCGTTCCACAGCGAGGCGCCGTCCATGCGCGCAGCCTCCAGGATCTCGCCCGGGATCTCGCGGAAATAGGTGTAGAGCATCCACACCACGATCGGCAGGTTGATCAGCATCAGCATGACCATCAGACCGACGCGGCTGTCGAGCAAGCCGGTGTCACGGAAGATCAGGTAGATCGGGAACAGCACCGCGACCGCCGGCATCATCTTGGTGGACAACATCCACATCAGGATGTCCTTGGTGCGCTTGGTCGGCGAGAAGGCCATCGACCAGGCCGCCGGGATGGCGATGATGAGCGCCAGGATGGTCGAGCCAACCGACAGGATCACCGAATTCAGGAAGAACTTGAAATAGCCGCTCTGCGCCTGGACCTCGGAATAGCTCTCGAACGTCCCCGAAGGGATCAGGGCGAAGCCCTGGATCGCCTCCTGCTCCGATTTGAACGAAGTGATGATCGTGTAAAGGATCGGGAAGAAGATCAGCAGGGCGACGATCCAGGCCGCCACCGTGGCGATCGTCTTGTGCTGGGTGGTGACTGCGCGTGCCATCTTATCCTCCCTTACTTATCGAGGTTCTTGCCGACTGCGCGCATGGCGAAGAAGGCGACGATGTTGGCGAGAATGACGGCGATCACGCCACCGGCGGACGCCTGGCCGATTTTGAATTCGAGGAGCGCCTTCTGATAGACGAGGAAGGGCAGGTTGGTGGAGGCGTAGCCGGGGCCGCCATTGGTGGTGACCAGGATCTCGGCGTAGACCGAGAGCAGGAAGATCGTCTGGATCAGGATGACGACGGTGATGGCGCGCGACATGTGCGGCAGCGTCAGATAGATGAAGCGGCTGAGGAAGCCGGCGCCGTCCATCTCGGCCGCCTCCTTCTGCTCGCCGTCGAGCGACTGCAGCGAGGTCAACAGGATCAGCGTGGCGAAGGGCAGCCACTGCCAGGCGACGATGATGATAACGGCGGTCAGCGGATGCTGGCCGAACCAGTCGATCGGCTGGCCGCCGAAGAAGCGCGCAATATCGGCGAAGACGCCGTATTGCGGGTGCATGATCATGTTCTTCCAGACCAGCGCGGCCACCGGCGGCATGACGAAGAACGGCGAGATGACGAGGATGCGGACGATGCCTTGTCCCCACATCGGCTGGTCGATGAGCATCGCCAGGAGGATGCCGCCGACCACCGTGATCACCAGCACGCTGACGACGATGGTCAGCGTGTTGAGAATGGCCGCAAAGAATGCCGGATTGGAGTAGAACAGCTTGTAGTTGGAGAACCAGACAAAACCGTCGCGGATCGGGTTCAGCGGATTGTATTGCAGGAACGAGAACCAGAGCGTGAAAGCCAGCGGCACGATCATCCAGACGAACAGTAGGATCACCGATGGCGCCATCATGAAGCGGGCAAGCGAACGGGTCTGCTGAGTAGCCATGACGGTCACCCTCCAAATGTCAGCCGGATTTTAGAGTTGTGTCACAATTTCCGAGATTGTGAAGGTGGCCGCCCGACTGGGATTCGGGCGGCCAATGCCGGTCATGATGCGCTACCGGCGTTCGGCACCGGGAGGAGCCTTACTTGATGTAGCCGCCTTCGGTCATCGCCGCGGTGGCTGCGTCCTGCGCCTGCTTCAGCGCGTCGTCGACGCTCGACTGGCCGGCGAGTGCCGCCGAGAACAGCTGGCCGACAGTGGTGCCGAGACCCTGGAACTCAGGAATGGCGACGAACTGCACGCCGACATAGGGCACCGGCTTGACCGTCGGATGCGTCGGGTCGGCCGCGTTGATGGAGTCCAGCGTCATCTTGGCGAAGGGCGCCGCCTTCTGGTACTCGGCGTTGTTGTAGAGCGAGGTGCGCGTGCCAGGAGGAGCGCTGGCCCAGCCTAGCTTGGAAGCGACGAGCTCGGAGTAATGCTTGCTGGTTGCCCAGGAGACGAACTTCTGCGCCGCGTCAGCCTTCTGCGTGCCGGCGGGAATGGCCAGCGACCATGCCCACAGCCAGTTGCCGCGCTTGCCGAGGCCATTGTCGGGCGCCAGCGCATAGCCAACCTTGTCGGCGACCTTCGAGCTCTTCGGATCGGAGACCATGGATGCGGCGACCGTGGCATCGATCCACATGCCGCACTTGCCCTGCTGGAACAGCGCCAGGTTCTCGTTGAAGCCGTTGGACGAGGCGCCCTCGGGGCCGTCGGCCTTCATCAGGTCGACATAGAACTGCAGCGCGTTCTTCCATTCCGGCTGGTCGAACTGCGGCTTCCAGTTCTCGTCGAACCAACGGGCGCCGAATGAGTTCGACATGGCGGTCAGGAAGGCCATGTTCTCGCCCCAGCCGGCCTTGCCGCGCAGGCAGACGCCGTTCACGCCATTGGCGCGGTCGGTCATCTTGTCGGCGGCCTGCTTGATGAAGTCCCAGGTCGGCGCTTCGGGCATGGTGAGCCCTGCTTTCTCCATCAGATCCTTGCGGTACATGACGAAGGAGCTCTCGCCGTAGAAGGGCGCCGCATAGAGCTTGCCGTCGACCGAAAGGCCGCCGGCGATGGCCGGCAGGATGTCCTTCACGTCATAGTCGTCACCGAGCTTGTCGAGTGGCAGCAGCCAGCTCTGCTTGGCCCAGATCGGAACCTCGTAGGTGCCGATGGTCATGACGTCGTACTGGCCGCCCTTGGTGGCGATGTCGGTGGTGACGCGCTCGCGCAGCACGTTTTCCTCGAGCGTGACCCAGTTGAGCGTGATGTCGGGGTTAGCCTTGCTGAAGTCGTCGGTCAGCGTCTGCATGCGGACCATGTCGGCATTGTTGACGGTGGCGATGGTGATGGATTCGGCGTGCGCGGCGAACGCAAGAGCGCTGGCCGACAACAGGCCCAGGGTGAGCGTGCGAAGTTTCATCAAATTCCTCCCATAAACCAAGTGAGCATTTGCCTTGGCTGTGAGCAATTACTCATCTGGTGTGAATTATGTCAAGCCGGATTCGATGCTGCAGCGCAGCACAAGTGACCCGTGCGCCGACACGCAAAAGCGCACGGGCAGATGCATGAAGAGGCGCGGCGGGGTTGGCCAGCGACGGGCTTTGGCGATCAGCCTATTGGCAGGCGATCTCGGCCAGGATCCAGTCGCGGAAGGCGCGGATCTTCGGCACGTTGCGGCGCGCCGTCGGATAGACCAGCCAATAGGCATGGCCATCGTCGCCGACCAGATCGAAAGGCTGGATCAGGCGGCCGTCGGCGAGCTCCGCCTTGAACAGCGCCCTGGTCACGATCGCCACGCCCTGGCCGGCGATCGCGGCATTGGCCTCATAGGCCTGGGCGCCCATGCTGGTGTTGGGGCGCCTGGCCAGCTCGTCGACCGGCAGGCCGGCGGCGGTGAACCAGTCCCGCCACCAGATGTCGCCGGGATCGAGGATCGGCAGGCGCAGGAGATCGGCCGGCTCCCTGACGCCGCCGATGCTGGCGGCAAGCTCCGGGCTGAGCACAGGGGTGAAATCGGCATTGAACAGCCTGTGCACCTCGACGCCCGGCCAGGTGCCGCCGCCCGAGCGGATGGCGATGTCGATGTCCTCGCGGGCGAAGTCGACCAGGCGGTTCGAGGTGTCGAGGCGGACGGCGAGCGAGGGATGCGCGACCTGGAAGGAGCCGAGATGCCGGGCGAGCCAGTTCGACGCGAAGGTGAGCAGCGTCGAGACGCAGAGCACGCCGTCGGCGCCGCCGCGGGCCGCGGCATAGGCGCCGCTCAACAGGGCGAAGGCCTCGCTGACTGCTGGCGCCAGGCGCTGCCCGGCTTCGGTCAGCACGATCTGCTTGGGCTTGCGCAGGAACAGAGGCGAGCCGACGCGCTCCTCGAGCAGCTTGATCTGGTAGCTCGCCGCGGCTTGCGTCATGCCGAGCTCGGCGGCCGCCTTGGTGAAGGAGAGATGCCGCGCCACCGCCTCGAAGACCCGGATCGCGGCGAGCGGCGGGAGCTGGGCGAGCTGCCGTGAGCTGAGTTCGGGCATAAGGCCTCCTTATGGGCCGTGATCGACGTTTGATTGGTCGCAGCGGCCGATCGGACCGATATCTGGGGTCGACGACACCTCTCGTCCAGACATAGCGAAGGCTGACGATCATGACCACGGTACAGGAAAAACTGCTTCTCGTTCCAGGCCAGGCTTGGTTTTCATGGCTTGTGCGTGGATTTGCGCACCATCGGGCGAAGCGGCGGGCCTATCTCGACATCAGGGAGCTGTCGCCGCACCTGCAGCGCGACATGGGCTTGCTGGACGGCAACGGCAATTTCGATCCCTACAATTAGGCTCTGCTGATTTTATCGGAGATCGGGGCGCCTGCTGGCTTGGCGCATGAACGGCTCCGAACCCGAGGCGCAGATCATGCGCCAAGCAAGGCTGTCGCGGTCCGCTCGTCGGTGATGAGGCCGTTGACCAGCCGCCGGTTCACGGCGGCGAGGATGCCGGGCAATTTGCGCTCGCCCATGGCGAGCGCAATGACCAGCGATCTTTCGCGCGACGGCAACGCCGCCGAAGAGACGCGGTCATTGGTGATGCCGTCGATCATGCGGCCCTCGCGGTCGAACACCCAGCCGACGATCTCGGCGATGCCGCCGGCTTTCTGCAGCGACTTCAACTCGCCCTCGGAAATGAAGCCGTCCTCGTAGAGCGGGGCCTTGGGGCCGAGATCGCCGATGCCGACGAAGGTGACGTCGGCTTCCGCCGCCAGTGCCAGCGTCGGCTGGATCATCGGCTGGCTGAGCAGCATGTCGCGCTCTTCCGGCGAGGAGGCGATGACCGGCAGCGGCATCGGGAAGGAGCGCGCCTTGACCCGATCGGCCATGGTGAAGATGACGTTGTAGAAGGCGGCGGAGCCGTCCGGCGAGATGTTGCCGGTCAACGACACCACCTTGTGCTGCGGGCATTCCATCGGCGGCAGTTGCTCGATCGCCGCCTTCAGCGTGCGCCCGGTGCCGATCGCCATGACCAGGGGTTCCGGGGAACGCAGCCGCCGCTCGATTTCCGCCGCCGCCGCCTCGGCGACGCCGATCGTCGTCGAGGACGAGGTGGGATCGCTCGGCACCACTTCGACCAGATCGAGCGCGAAGCGCGATTTGAGCCGCGCTGCCAGGTCGAGGCAATTGGCGATCGGATGGTCGACACGCACCTTGATCAGCCCTTCCGAGACCGCCAGCGACACCAGCCGCTGCGCTGTCTGGCGGGAAATGCCAAGCGTCAAGGCGATCTGGTCCTGCGTGTTGCCGGCAACATAATACAGCCAGCCGGCGCGCGCCGCGTCGTCCAACCGGTTGCTGCCGCTGTCCTGCCGCGAATTCACTTCTGCCTCCCAAACCCGCCCAACAGTGCGCGGGACCACTAGCTTACAGGGAATGTGCCAACGCGCAATTGTCTATCGGCAGGGCAATTGCCTGCACTTGCGATGTGACCTGGAGTGGGGACGGCGGCAAAGGAAGGCCTGCTTGACGGTTTATCTCGGCCCGCAAACCGATTAAGGGGATCGGCAAAGGAGCCTTGCATGACGCCGAAAGCGGTTTTCTGGGATATGGACGGGACGCTGGTCGACAGCGAGCCGTTGCACGAGGCGGCCCTGGTGGCGGCGCTGCGCAGCGTCGGCATCGCGCCGCCGACCAATCTGCATGAGCGGGTGCTGGGCGTCGCCGCATGGCCGGTCTACGAAATGCTGCGCGCCGAATTCGGGCTCGACCTGCCGTTCGACGACTGGATCGTGCGCAAATACGATCACTACCTGCCGCTGGCCGAGACGCTGAAGCCGCGCCCGGGCGCGATCGAGATCTTCAACGAATTGCGCGAACGCGGTGTCGAGCAAGCGGTTGTCTCCAATTCCGACCGGCTGATCGTCGACGCCAATCTGCGCGCCGTGGGCCTGATCTACCCCGGTATGAAGACGATCAGCCGCAACGACGTGCGCGAAGGCAAGCCCTATCCCGAGCCGTTCCTGCGCGCCGCTCATCTGGCCGAGGTCGATCCGGCGCAATCCGTCGCGGTCGACGACAGCCTGACCGGCGCCATGGCCGGCCTTGCGGCGGGGATGCGCACGATGTTCTGGCCGGAAGCGCCGATGGCTGGGCCGCCGGGGGCCGTGGTGATCAACAGCGCTGATGAATTGCGGGCGCAATTGGGGCTCTAAGCGAACTCGTAAGCGTCGGCGCCGTCATCCTAAGCGGCTGGTCATTGGCGATACCGTGTAGCTTGGCGCATGGATTGTCTAATGTAGCGCTGGTCGACCCCCACTCCGTCTCGGCTTCGCCGAGCCACCTCTCCCCCGATCGACGGGGTAGAGGAAAGGCACCAAGCTTTTTGCCGTCAACGCTCCCTTCCTTTCCCTCCGGAGGGGGAAAGGTGGCGCTGCGAAGCAGCGACGGATTGGGGGAACCACGTGGCGATCAAGCCTCGGCCTGATCAGTCACGCCAGTCACAGAAGATGTGTGCATGGCGTATGCGTGACGGGGAGAAGGAAGAGGCCTCAGTTCCGGTAGGCCGGTTCCTGCTCGTCGAGGATCGCCTTCAGCTCGGCGAGATGGCGTTCGGCCTGGCCCGGATAGTTGTTGGCTTCAGCCGCGGTCTTTTCGGCGATGGCGTCGGACAGGGTGCGCAGCGGACGGCCGGTCCATAGCGCCTTGATGTATGTCTCGGCGGCGCGCTCGAAATAGAACATGCGGTTGAAGGTGTCGGCGGCAGTGTCGCCGATGACCAGCACGCCATGATTGCCCATGACCATGACCTTCACCTTGGGATCGGTCAGAAGCTGCGAGCAGCGCTCGCCCTCCTCCTCGAAGGCCAGCCCGCCATAATGGGCGTCGACGACATGACGGTTGAAGAAGGTGGCCGAGTTCTGGTCGATCGGCGGCAGGCGAGAGTCGGCCAGCGAGGCGAGCACGGTGGCGTGAATCGAGTGCACATGCATGACGCAGCGCGCATGCGGCACGTTGCGATGGATGGCGCCATGCAGGCCCCAGGCCGTCGGGTCCGGCGCATTGGGGCCGGAGAGCGTAGCGGGATCGTTGGCGTCGATCAGCAGCAGGTCGCTCGCCTTGATACGCGAGAAATGCACCTGGTTGGGGTTCATCAGGAATCTGGTGCCGTCGTCGTTGACGGCTAGCGAGAAATGATTGGCCACCGCCTCATGCATGTTGAGCCGCGCCGTCCAGCGGAAGGCGCAGGCGAGGTCGACGCGCTCCGCGTAGAAGGGCAGGTTGCTCAGCGGTTCCTTCTGCAGGCGGGCGATGCTCATCGAAAATCCTCCGGTTTTGGCGACAATGCCGCGCTGAAGGCCAGCCAGCAACGGCAAACTCGTGGGTCAGGCCGCCGGGCGCGCCGACTGCAACCCGCCATGCTCGACGATGAACTCGATCACTTCCTTGAGGCCCTTGCCGCGCGACAGGTCGGTGAAGCCGAACGGCCGCTTGCCGCGCATGCGGGCGGCGTCGCTCTCCATGATTTCGAGGTTGACGTTCACATAGGGCGCCAGATCGCTCTTGTTGATGATGAGGAAATCGGAGCGGGTGATGGCCGGCCCGCCCTTCCTCGGGATCTCCTCGCCCTGGCAGACCGAGATGACATAGAGCGTGAGGTCGGCGAGGTCGGGCGAGAAGGTGGCGGCAAGATTGTCGCCGCCGGATTCGATGAAGATGACGTCGAGGTCCGGAAATTTGCGGTTCAGTTCGGCGATCGCCTGCAGATTGATCGAGGCGTCCTCGCGGATGGCGGTGTGTGGGCACCCCCCCGTCTCGACGCCGACGATGCGCTCCTCCGGCAGCGCCTGCAGGCGGGCCAGCATCATGGCGTCTTCCCTGGTGTAGATGTCGTTGGTGACGACGGCGATGGAGAAGTCGTCGCGCAGCGCCTTGCAAAGCTTTTCGGTGAGCGTCGTCTTGCCGGAGCCGACGGGACCGCCGATGCCGATGCGAAGGGGGCCATTGGCCTGGGTCATGCGGAAAACTCCGTGATGGCGAGGATTGCGAAGCCTGCTCCGATCAGCAGGCAGAGCGGCGAATAGAGGCGCTGGTCGAGCCGCGCGAAAGGCTGTTCGGGCGCCAGCCGGCGCCACCATGGCGTGAAGCCGGCGGTGCCGCGCCCGAGGAAGACCAGCGCGATGAGCAGCGAAGTGGCGGCCAGGCCAGGCTTGGGAAAGGGCGAGGCAAAGACCCCCTCGAGCGCCAGTGGCCACAGCGTCGCCAGGCCAAGGCAGGCGGCGACGGCAAAGCTGGCGCCAGGCGACGGCATCTCGTCGACGCCGCGGAAGCCGACGACGGCTCGGGCGCATGACTTGGCATCGGTGCCCGGCCAGATGCCGCCGATGCCCCAATAGACATGCAGCGCGGTGATGAGGAGCAGGACGAGCGAGAGCGCGAAGGCGAGCACGATCATGAGCGGAACAACCGGGAGTACTGGGTTTCGTGCCGCATTGCCATGACGTCGGAGACGAAGGCGCAGCCACCGAGATCGTCGAGCGAAGAAGTGGCGGCGCGGGCGGCCGTCGCCAGCGCGAGCGGCTCGAAGCCGGCTAACGATGCCGTAGCGTCCACCTGGCCGACGACGCCGAGCCGGATCGCCACCTGGACGAGGTTGGAGAAGAAGGCCTGCAGGAAGGCGGAGAGCGCGTCCGTCAGGCCAATGCCGTTGCCGCCGGCAACGGCGCCGACAGCGACGCAGTAAGGGCAATCGGCCGGCAGGCGCCCCAGCACAGGACTGGGCCAGGCCGAGGCTGCCTTGAGGAAGGCCGCGCCCTGCAGCATGGTCTCGGCATGACGCTCGCGCGAGCCTGCCAATGCTTCGGCGACGGCCGCGATCTCGCCGAGATCGCCGACCTCGCTGGCACGGCGCCAGCTCTCGGCAAACAGCACGGCGTCCTTCCAGCCCGAGCCCATCTCGACCAGCGCCTCCAGCCAGGCGGCAAGGCTTTGTCTGTCGGCCACAAACCCGTCCTGCACGGCGCGTTCGAGGCCATGGCTGTAGGAGAAGCCGCCGACCGGAAAGGCCGGCGACAGCCACGCCATCAGCCGCAGCAGGGCGATGCCGGATGGCTGCTCAGTCATGGTGGTGATGGTCATCATGCGAATGGGAATGACTGTGCGAATGGCTGTGGGAATGCTCGCCGCCATGCGCATGGGAATGCGCTTCGGCGTGGCTGTGCGCATGGCCATGGTCGTGATCGTGGCCGGCATGGCCTGAATAGGCGCCGCGCACCGGCTTGAACGGCTCGGTGACCTCGCGCACCGTGGCGCCGAGACCTTCCAGCATCGCCTTGATTACATGGTCGCGTAGGATGAGGATGCGGTCGGCCTCGATCGCCGCCGCGAGATGGCGGTTGCCGATATGCCAGGCGAGCGCGGTGAGATGCACGGCATCGCGGGCACGGATATCGTAGACGTCCTCGGGTGCTGCGACGATCTCGAGCTGGCGGCCGTCCTCCAGCACCAGCCGGTCGCCATTGTCGAGAGCCACCGGCTCGGGCAGGTCGACCAGCACCTTGTCGCCGGTCTCGGTCTCGATGGCGCGGCGGCGCAGATGCCGCTCGTCATGGGCAAGCACTGCCCTGGCGTAAGGGACGGTCGCTCCGGCCTTGTCCGCGGCGAGAACGGAGATCGCGCGCGGGAATTTGGTGAAATCGGTGTTGATGTTCAGTTTCATCTCATGGCTCCGCCATTAGCTTGCGCCCGCGCGCGGGCGGGACGCGACAGCACGCGCTCGAAATAGGCATTGACGCGTTCGGACTCGATCGGAAACCGGCCGGCGCGAGCCCAGCCACCCATGTCGCCAAGCAGCACATCGACCGCGGAAAATCGGTCGCCGAGCGCGAAAGGCTTGTCGCCGAGCCGACGATCCAGCGCCTTGACCTCCGCGGCGAAATCGTGGGCGGCGGCGGGGCCGACATCGACGCGGACTTCCTTCGGCAGAATGAAGCGGTGGCGCAGCTTGTTCCACAGCGGCGCCTCGAATTCCGACTGGGCGAAATGCATCCAGGAGTCCATCTCGGCGCGGCCGGCGAGACCCGGATTGGCGCCCATGCCTTTGTCGGCATGCTTTTCGGCAAGATAGACGCAGATCGCCGCGGAATCGGTGACCTTCAGATCGCCGTCGATCAGGATCGGCACCTTGCCGGAGGGGTTGAGCGCGTAAGCTTCGGGCGAGCGCAGCTTGACCTCGACGAATTCATAGGGCTGCCCGAGCTCCTCGAGCATCCACAGGACGCGGCTGACCCGGGACCCGCGCGATCCGACGGCCTTGTACATATAGTTGAACCCTGCTTTTTCCCGGACCCTAAACCATCGCAGCCCCTAACCCAATGGGCTCAACGAGCGCGGCTCAACGGCCGCCTAGAACAGGAAATACCGCTGCGCCATCGGCAGCACGGTGGCCGGCTCGCAGGTCAGCAACTCGCCGTCGGCGCGCACTTCGTAGGTTTCCGGATCGACCTCGACGTGTGGCGTGGCGTCGTTGAGCACCATCGAATGCTTGCCGATGCCGCCGCGCGTGTTCTCGACGGCGACCATCGCCTTGTCGACGCCGAGCTTCTCTTGCAGGCCGGCGTCGAGCGCCGCCTTCGACACGAACGTCACCGAGGAGTTGGTCAGCGCCTTGCCATAGGCGCCGAACATCGGCCGGTAGTGCATCGGCTGCGGCGTCGGGATCGAGGCGTTGGGATCGCCCATCGGGGCGGCGGCGATCGAGCCGCCGACCAGCACCATCTCCGGCTTGACGCCGAAGAAGGCCGGGTTCCACAGCACCAGATCGGCGCGTTTTCCGACCGCCACCGAGCCGATCTCCCTCGACAGGCCGTGCGCGATGGCCGGGTTGATGGTGTATTTGGCGATGTAGCGGCGGACGCGGAAATTGTCGTTGTCGCCGGTCTCCTCAGGCAGCGAACCGCGCTGGCGCTTCATCTTGTCGGCGGTCTGCCAGCAGCGGATCGCCACCTCGCCGACGCGCCCCATGGCCTGGCTGTCCGACGAGATGATCGAGAAGGCGCCGATGTCGTGCAAGATATCTTCGGCGGCGATCGTTTCCTTGCGGATGCGGCTTTCGGCGAAGGCGATGTCCTCGGGGATCGACGGCGACAGATGGTGGCAGACCATCAGCATGTCGAGATGCTCGGCCAGCGTGTTGACCGTGTAGGGCCTTGTCGGATTGGTCGAGGACGGGATGACGTTGGGCAGGCCGCAGACCTTGATGATGTCGGGCGCATGGCCGCCGCCGGCGCCCTCGGTGTGGAAGGCATGGATGGTGCGGCCCTTGATCGCCGCCACCGTGTTCTCGACGAAGCCGGACTCGTTCAGCGTGTCGGTGTGGATCATCACCTGCACGTCATAGGCGTCGGCGACCGACAGGCAGCAGTCGATCGCCGCCGGCGTCGTGCCCCAGTCCTCGTGCAGCTTCAGCGAGCAGGCGCCGGCCAGCACCATTTCTTCCAGCCCCGCCGGCAGCGAGGCATTGCCCTTGCCGGAGAGGCCGATGTTCATTGGAAAAGCGTCGAAGGACTGGATCATGCGCGCCATATGCCAAGGGCCCGGCGTGCAGGTGGTGGCCAAGGTGCCGTGCGCCGGACCGGTGCCGCCGCCGAGCATGGTGGTGATGCCGCTCATCAGCGCTTCCTCGATCTGCTGCGGGCAGATGAAGTGGATATGCGCGTCGAAGCCGCCGGCGGTGAGGATCTTGCCCTCGCCGGCGATGATCTCGGTGCCGGGGCCGATGATGATGGTGACGCCGTCCTGCATGTCCGGATTGCCGGCCTTGCCGATGGCGGCGATGCGGCCGTCCCTGAGGCCGATGTCGGCCTTGAAGATGCCGGCGGTGGCATCGATGACCAAAGCGTTGGTGATGACGGTGTCGACGGCGCCCTGGGCGCGCGACACCTGGCTCTGGCCCATGCCGTCGCGGATCACTTTGCCGCCGCCGAATTTCACCTCCTCGCCGTGGAGCGTTAGATCCTTCTCGACTTCGATGATGAGCTCGGTGTCGGCAAGCCGCACCTTGTCGCCGACCGTCGGGCCGTACATCTGCGCATAGGCGGCGCGGGTAATTCTAGCCATCAGCACTTGCTCCCGAAAAGCGGCCCGATCGAAGCCGGGCTCCACGTTGGCGCCATCCTATGGTCACGCAATGACCCGCTGGGCGACACCTTGTGTTCCCATTTCGCGGTTGAGGTGGGCGAGTCACCCCGAAACGACCGTTTGCCAAATCGATGGAAGGAAAATCCATGCGCAAAACGACACTTCTGGCGGCCGCCGCTGCCGCGATGCTGGCGAGCGCCGCCAGCGCCCAGCAGCAGCCTGCCCAGCAGCAGCAGCCCGCGCCGACCGCTCCCGCGGCGCCCGGCGCGCAGCCGGCCGTGCCGACGATCCAGAGCGTCAACATCGTCGACATCACCGAGCTGCCCAAGGACACCCAGACGCAGGTCAACCAGGTGATCGCCGAGCGCGGCGAGGCCGGGCTGCAGAAACTGCGCAGCTCTATCGACGCGACGCCCAAGGTGAAGTCGGCGCTGGAAGCCAAGGGGCTCACCTCGGCGCAAGTGGTCGCCGCCAGCATGAACACCGGCGGCGCGCTGACCCTGATCACCAAGAAGGCGAGCTGACGACCGGCCGCGGCGGACCGGCACCCGGTCCGCCCACGGCAAAGAAGAAGGAACCATCGCCGGACGGAAGCCGTTTCGTCCCTGTCGCGCTGCACCGCGTCCGGAAGCGACCCCCCTCAGGAGCGAGCCATGGCGATCAACCCCTTCTCCGTTACGAGGCTGAAAAGCGCCGCCGCCATGGCGCTGCTGCTGGCGGCCGCGCCCCTTGCCGGACTGAACGCGCAAGGGCTCGAAAACAAGGAGACGGTCGACCGCATCGTCGGCTCCGACGTCGAGCAGGAAGAGACCAAGACCACCGCCGAGGCCGGCAAGGTCGCCAGCGCGATCGACCGGACGCGCGAGAACATCGGCGCGGTGCGCAAGACCTCCAAGCTCGACAAGGTCGACATCGTGTTCCTCACCGACGCCGCGCGCAGCGAAGGCGGTCCGCCGCCGGCGATCGAGAGCAAGATCGAGCAGCATCGGGATGACATCGCGGAGCTGCGCAAGGAGATCGAAGCCAACGCACTGTTGTTCAACGCCATCGATTCGCGGCGCGTGCAGGCAGAGGATGTCGTCGCCGTCGCGTTCGACGATCCGGGGAAAGTCGTTATCTATGCGGCAGCCAAGCCGCCAGGCTGAGCCGGACGCGCGGAATGGACCGACAGCTCCAGGCGCCAACGGCCTCACAGCTTGCCCATCACCTTCTGCTGAAAACCGTAGACTTCGCGTTTTCCCCCGAGCGGCACCAGCGTGACGTCGCGCTCCTGCCCCGGCTCGAAGCGGATCGCCGTGCCGGCGGCGATGTCGAGGCGCATGCCCCTGGCGGCCTCGCGGTCGAATTTCAGCCCTTCATTGGTCTCGAAGAAATGATAGTGGCTGCCGACCTGGATCGGCCGGTCGCCGCTGTTGGCGACTTTCAGCGTCAGCGTCGGCAGGCCCTTGTTGAGCTCGATATCGCCTTTGGCGGTGATGACTTCGCCGGGGATCATTGCCAGCCTCACAGCACGCCGAAGACGAGGCCGACGCCGAGCGCCGCGCAAGCGGCACCGGCGGCGCGGGCAAGGCCGCGGAAGCGCATGCCAAGCCCAAGCGCGGCGGCAATGCCTGTGGCGTGGAGCAGCGCGGTGGCGACGGCAAAACCTGCGATGTATTCCAGCCCGCCCGCATTTTCGGGCACTTCAGTGCCATGGGCGTGGCCATGCAACAGCGCGAACAGGCCGATGATGGCGACACCGGCCGAGACAGGCAGGTCAACCGCAAGTGCCACCAGCAGGCCAAGCGCCACGACAGAGGCAAGAATGCCCGGCTCGACGAAGGGTACCGGCACATGCAGCATGCCGAGCGCGCCGCCAGCCAGCATGACGCCGACGAAGGCCAGCGGCCATGCCCATATCGCCTTGCCACCCTTGAGCGCCGCCCAGAGCCCGACCGCGACCATCGCGGTCATGTGGTCGAGGCCGGACAGCGGATGCATGAAGCCGGCGGTGAAGGACGAGGTCGTGCCGACGCCGACATGGGCATAGGCGGGCATCGCCGCTGCCAGCAGCATGACGGCGGTCAGCGTGGTGCGTTTGGTCGAAGCTGAGATCATCGATATGCCTTCTCTTATGCCTTCTCTGGGGACGGTCAGGCGGCCACGCGGGGGCCGCAGCCCTCGGCCTTGAGCACGCGTTTGGTGGAAGCCGGGTATTTCTTCAGCATGGCCGCCGGCCGGATCGGCCGCGCCGTAAAATTGCCGCCGCAGTTCGGGCAGGTGCCGCCGAGCACGTTTCCGGCGCAATCGGCGCAGAATGTGCATTCGAAGGTGCAGATCGATGCGTCCGTCGCCTCCGGCGGCAGGTCCTTGTCGCAGCATTCGCAGTTGGGGCGCAGCTCCAGCATCCTTTCCTCCTCAGCGTATCGGCTCGTGCACGGTCACCAGCTTGGTGCCGTCGGGAAACGTCGCTTCCACCTGCACGTCGTGGATCATCTCAGCGATGCCATCCATCACCTGCGCGCGGGTGACGACATGGGCGCCGGCCTCCATCAGCTCGGCGACCGGGCGGCCGTCGCGGGCGCCTTCAACGACGAAGTCGGTGATTAAAGCGATCGCCTCCGGGTGGTTGAGCTTGACGCCGCGCTCCAGCCGCTTGCGCGCCACGATCGCCGCCATGGCGATGAGCAGCTTATCCTTTTCCCTCGGCGTCAGGTTCATGCGTCTTCCCGGATTGGCGTATTCAGCTTCAGAGTGACCATAATTTGGGCAGGCCGGCCCGTCCGTTGAGCAATTCGACAAGCGGAACCAGCCGCTTGCGGAGCCGGTAGCCGTCCTCGGCGAACAGCCTCGCAAGAAGCTTGCCAGATTGGTTGACGGTCCAGACGCTGGCGCCGCCCGCATCGCCGATGATGGCGCGCGCCGGATCGAGAAAAGCCTCCGCCCGCGGCGAGACCATCAGCAGTGTCGCGACCGCGGCGGCGCCGCCGGCGACGGCCGGGCGGCCGAGCGCGGCCGCTATGTCCGGCCCTATGCGGAAATCCTCGGCGTGGACGAGAGCGCCCTCCTGGCGGACACGCCAGCGGTCATGGAAGCTGCCTTCCGTCGTCCTTTCGCCCATGGCCAGGCGGCCGAACACGGTGGCCTCCAGCAACAGCGCCTCGGCGCCGGCGGCAAGCTCGACATCGAGGCTGCGGGCGAAAGCCGCGCGGTCGAAGACGATGGTTTCCTGCGGCAGCCAGGCGAGGTTGCCGCCTGCGCCGACATTCAGCTCGACCCGCATTTCGGCGCGGTCGGAGGCAGCGCGATAAACCTTCTCGCAGGCCTGGGTGGTGATCGAGGCAGAGGCACCGGCGCCGACGTCGACCTGCCAGGCAAGGCGGTCGCCGCCGGTCAGGCCGCCGGCGGTGTTGATCAGCACGGCTTCAAGCGGGTCGACTGAGACGGCCGGCATGCGGATCTTGGCCGAGCCGTCCTGGTAAAGACGCTCGAGCCGCGTGCGGCCGTCCTTCCTGCCGCAGAAAAGCCTGGCTCGCCCGGCAACACGCTGTGCAGTCGGCGCGGAAGTCGAGAGAGTTGCCATCATGTCCATGCCGCCAACGTTAAGCACTCCGGCGGCTTTGTCGATATATAGCTTGTTGCTTGACAGCGTTTCGGTTTCTATAGAGGGAGCCACCTTGGAACGGTCATGCGACGTCTGACGGAGCATGAAGCGACGACGACGATGCGAATCCGGGGATAAAAGGGGCGCTGATCGATTGGCGTCGGGAAACGACAAAGTGGGGAAGAGACCGAATGGCTGATCAGCTGGCGACGGACATCATCGCGAAGATCAAGGCTCATGCCGAGCCGGGCGGCGAAGAGATCACCACCAGCACCGAATTGACCGCGCTGGGCATCCATTCGCTGGAGCTGACCGAGATCATCTTCGATCTCGAGGAAGAGTATGGCATCGAGATCGAGATGAACACGGTCGATGCCTGGAGCAATCTGAAGAATGTCGGCGACATGGTCGAGGCGGTTCGCGCGCTGATCGCGAAAAAAGCCTGACCGCATGCTGAAACGCGTCGTCATTACCGGCATCGGCGGACTCTGCGGGCTTGGCACCGATGCCGGCGCCATCTGGAGCGAAATGCGCGCCGGCCGCTCGGCGATCGGCCCGATCGACAATCCGCTGCTGCACGATTTGAAGGTCAAGATCGGCTGCGAGATCAAGGAGTTGCCCGAGCACGGCATCGACCGCAAGCAGCTGGTGTCGATGGATCGCTTCAGCCTGCTGGCGGTGATCGCGGCACGCGAAGCCATGCAGCAGTCCGGACTGGCGACGCATGCGGACAATACCTACCGGATGGGCGCGATCGTCGGCGTCGGCGTCTGCGGCTTCGAGGCGATCGAGGAAAACTACCGCGCCATCCTGATCGACAAGAAGAACCGCGCCGGCATCTTCACCGTACCGAAGGTGATGCCGGGCGCCGCCTCGGGCCAGGTCAGCATGAATCTCGGGCTGCGCGGGCCGGTCTTCGGCGTCACCTCGGCCTGCTCGTCGGCCAACCACGCGATCGCCACGGCTGTCGACCAGATCCGGCTCGGCCGCGCCGACGTCATGGTCGCCGGCGGCACCGACGCGCCGCTGGTCTGGGGCGTGCTGAAGGGCTGGGAGGCGCTGCGCGTGCTGTCGCCCGAAACCTGCCGGCCGTTCTCGGCCGACCGCCAGGGCCTGGTGCTCGGCGAAGGCGCCGGCATGGCGGTGCTGGAAAGCTACGACCACGCCATGGCGCGCGGCGCCACAATCCTCGCCGAGGTCGCCGGCGCCGGCCTCTCCGCCGACGCCTCCGACATCGTCGCGCCGACCGTCGAGGGGCCGGAGGCGGCAATGCGCTTCTGCCTCGCCGACGCCGGCCTCAATCCCGAGGACATCGACTATCTCAACGCGCACGGCACCGGCACCAAGGCCAACGACCAGATCGAGACAGCGGCAATCAAGCGCGTCTTCGGCGAGCACGCGCGCGCGCTTTCCATATCCTCGACCAAGTCGATGCATGCGCACTGCCTCGGCGCCTCGGGCGGGCTGGAGATGATCGCCTGCGTGATGGCGATCCGCGACGGCATCGTGCCGCCGACGGCGAACTTCCGCGAGGCCGACCCGGATTGCGATCTCGACGTGACGCCGAATGTCGCGCGCGAACGCACGGTGCGCGCCGCGATCAGCAACGGTTTCGCCTTTGGCGGCACCAATGCGGTGCTGGCCTTCAAGGCGGTCTGACGGCCTCTATTTCCGCCAGGGTCATTTCCATCGACGGTCCGGAACCCTCGCTTGCATATTGATCGCGGCGGGCCGCGCGCCTAACTCATGGCGACCCGCCACGACCGCCGTTCGGCGCCCAGTCCCCGCCCAGGAGCCTTCGATGACCGACCTGTCCGCCTTTCCAATCGCCACGCGCTGGCCGGCCGCCCACCCCGATCGCATCCAGCTCTATTCCTTCCCGACGCCGAACGGGGTGAAGGTGTCGATCACGCTGGAGGAGCTTGGTCTTGCCTACGAGCCGCATGCGGTCAACATCGGCAAGAACGAAAGCTGGACGCCGGAATTCCTGTCGCTCAACCCCAATGGCAAGATCCCGGCGATAATCGATCCGAACGGCCCCGGCGGCAAGCCGATCGGCCTGTTCGAATCCGGCGCCATCCTGCTTTATCTCACTGACAAGACCGGCAAGCTGATCCCCGCCGATCCGATCCGTCGCTACGAGACGATCCAGTGGGTGTTCTTCCAGATGGCCGCGATCGGCCCGATCTTCGGCCAGGTCGGCTTTTTCAACAAATTCGCCGGGCGCGAGATCGCCGACAAGCGGCCGCTGGAGCGCTATCGCGACGAGTCGCGGCGGCTGATCGGCGTGCTCGAAACCAGGCTCAAGGGCCGCAGCTGGATCATGGATGAAGACTACACCATCGCCGACATCTCGATGCTCGGCTGGGTGCGCAATTTGATCGGCTTCTACGAGGCGCGCGAACTCGTCGGCTTCGACGATTTTCCGCTCGTGGCGGCATGGCTGGAGCGCGGGCTGGCGCGGCCGGCGGTGCAGAGAGGGCTCACCATCCCCGCCAGGGGCTGAAAGGCCGACCCTACTTCGCCTTGGCTTTCGCGCCGCCTCTGCCAATCACCGAAGCCGCGAGCCGCGCTGTGGCGGCCACCGCGCCCGTTGCAATGCTTGCCACGGTGCGGATCGGGCCTGCCTTGGCTGCCGCCGGCTTGTGCGACTTCGGCGCCTTCACGGCGGCCTTGTGCACCGCGCCCGGCACCACCTTTTTGGGCGCCGCCTTGCCGAAGGCTGGCTTGGCGTCCTTCGAGCGCTCGGCTATTGCCGGGCCGGCGCCGTTTTTCGCTTGGGTGGCCTTGCGCGGAGCTGCCTTGCCCTTGACGGGTTTTCTTGTGCTGGTAGCCATCGGACGAGTCCTTCAAACGACACAATCAGGATGTCGGCATAACGACCGGAAAGTCTTAAGGTTCCGCTCGGAAATTGCTGCAAATTGAACGAGTTCGCCTTAGCCCGGTTCGCCGATGACGAGATCGGCGACCCGCCGCCGCGCCAGCACGCGATCGATGTTGGGCATGTCGTTGGAGGCGATCCAGGCGCGGGCGTCCTCGTCGGAGCGGCCATGGCCGCGCCAGCGCTCCATCAGGCGGCGCTCGAGCTCGCCCCGCGGCACGTCGACGAAGATGGTGAAATCGAACAGAGGCGCCAGCCGCGACCACGGCTCCTCGTCGAGCAGCAGATAATTGCCCTCGACCAGGATGAACTTGGTGTCGGCGCCGATGATCTCGGCCGCGGCGCGCGACAGTTCCATGCCGCGGTCGAATACCGGAATGGCAATGTCGGGCTCGCCCGAGCGGATGCGCTTCAGCAGCGTCTCGAAGCCGGCGAAATCGAAGGTTTCCGGCGCGCCCTTGCGCGCGCGCAGACCGCGGCGGTTGAGCACGATGTCGTCAAAGTGGAAGCCGTCCATCGGCACCACTTCGGAAGCGCCTTCCGGCAGCAGTTCATGCAGTCTGCCGGACAGCGTCGACTTGCCGGCGCCGGGCGGGCCGGCGATGGCGACGACGAAGCGCTTGGCCTTGCCGGCGCGCTTGAAGATGGCGGCTGTGATATGGGCGATCTCGGACATCGGCGCCTTTCCGGTAGCGATTTTCGGCCGCATCTTGGCGGCAGTCGGCGGAAATTTCAAACCCGCGCGGGATGCCCGGCGTTCAGGCCGGAACGGAGCGGCCGATGCGCAGGAAATCGCCGTCGAAAGCGATCTCCCGAACCATGCCGTCGGCGCCGGTTATGCGCATGTGGTCGCGCGCGGCCTCGATGTCGCGCGGCGGCTCGCCGCCGGCGAAAGGCACGGCGCCGATGACATGGCGGAAGGAGACGCTGCGGCCTTCGGCAAGCGCAAAGGCGGTGGCGACGCCTTCGCGCTTCAGCCAGTTGTCGCCGAGCGAGGCGGCATGGCCGACCGCGGCGCGGCCGTCCTCGATGCCGAGCACGCCGAGGTGGCGGCCGCTCCACGGCGCGTAGTCGCGGCCGCCATTGCTGAACCACAGCATGGTGACGGGCAGTTCGGCCGGGTTCTTCAGCACCAGCACCAGGTCCCGCTCGGCATGGCGGGTGAGCGCGGTCCAGCCCGGCCCGCCATGATCGGCCTCGACCAGCGTCAGGAAATCCTCCCGCCGGTCCTCCATGCGGTAGTCGGCAAGGTTTGTCGTGCCGCCGGCTGCCGTGGGAAACCGGGTCAGATCGGCCGAGCGGGCGGGGTAGGCGAGCAGGAAACGGCCGCGCGAAGGATCGGGCTCCAGCGGGTCGGCCGGCGTCGCCGCATAGCGCTTCGGCGAGAAGGCGAGGGACCCGCCGCCCTGCATCACCGTCATTGGATGGTGGGCGACGGAAATGGCGCCAGCGCCGCCGGAAAAGACATGCTCCTGATAGAGGAAGGGGTGGTTGTCGCGCAGCGTCAGCACCTTGTCGACGGCAGCGCCCATGACCTTGCGACGCAGCCGGAAGACGGCGCGCCAGCCGTCGGCGATGGCGCTATCTTCAACCAGGTCCCAGGCGCTGTTCGCCGGCCAGCCATGCAGCGGCGCCTCCTCGACATCGGCGCGCGAAAACGGCGCGCAGAGGAAATCGCCGGAGAGACGCACCGTGCCCTCGGGCAGGTCTTGCGGCAGGCTCTCGCGCGGCGCGCCGACCCAGGGCGCGCGATGCAGCGGCTGCAGGCGGCGGCCGTCGGCCTCGACCGTCATGTCGGCGATGTGGCCGACCGCAAGGTCGAGCGAGACCGAGATGCCCCTTGCCTTGATCGTGACCGTATCCATGCCTGTCACCCTCGCGAATCTTTGGCGCCAGCAAAGCCCGCACGGTGCCCGATGCGCAAGCGCTACAGGCGGCATTTTGCATCAGAATGGAAGTCGACGCCGCCCCTCATTGCCCTGCCGGGCATTTCTCCCCGTATAGTGAAGGGGAGAAAGGGGCTGGCCGCAGCGGCGGTGCCCTCCTGCAGCGTTGCTGATTGGCGAAAGGGGCGATGAGAGCGCCCCCTCTCCCCGTCACTATACGGGGAGAGGATGCCGGCAGGCAGGTGAGGGGCAGCGCCAGCGTTGGAAAGGGTGCGGTAGCGCTACAAACGGGCCGCCCCTACTGCCTTTTATACTCCCTGACCGGCGACTTGGTGCCATCCGTATAGGTGACCTGCACCGACATCGACTTCACGCTGTCGGCGACCTTGAAATAGGGCTGGTAGTCGTAAGGTATGGCGTAGAGATCCTTCTTGTCGCAGGGCGGCATCTTGATCTCCTTGTCGGGCGCGGCGCCGTCCAGGCCATAGTGAACATCCTTGATGGCGCAGCGGTAGGACAGCATCTGGGTGAAATAGACCAGGCCGTGGTTGCCGCCGGAATCGAAGGCGATCCACGAGGTCCAGAACTGGTCGAGGATCTGCTTGTCGCCTTGCTGCAGCGCCGAGTCCGGATCGAAGCGGATGTCGAACGGTCCGGTCTCGCGGCCCCTGATGTCGAGATATTTGATGCCGATCGTAGTGGCGGCGGTGCTGTCCGGCAGTTCGAAGCTCGGATTGGGCATCGGCTTGCCGGTCCGCTGGTCGTTCATCGCCATCAGGCCAGTGTCGGTGAACGGGCCGCTCTCGCCGAGTCGCCAGGAAATGCCGGTCGCCGCCTCCGGCAGCGAGATGGTGATCGTCCAGCCGGCATTGGAGCGCATCGGCGTCAGCGTCGGGGCGAAACGCTGCGGGTCGAGCACGTCGCCGACCGCGACCAGCCGGCTGCGGCTGCGCTCCAGCCAGTCGGCCAGTTGGGTCTGGTCGACGAAATATTTGAGCAGCCCGCCTTCCTTCTCGTAGGACACGAATTTGGTCAGCGCCTCGGCCTCGCTGCGCTTGTCGGACAGCGACTGGCTGCCGAGCCGATCCTCGGAAAACTCCTGCGCCAGGAGGAAATAGGCCGGCGCATAGTCGGGATGGGCCGCTATGAAGGCGTTCAGCTTGTCGAGGCGCTGGGCATCGTCGAACTGTTCGAGATGAACGAGCTTGATCGCCGGCGCCTTGGCCTTGTCGGCAAGCTGGCCGAACACCTCGCGGGCGCCGGCCTTGCCGTCCTGGACCCGGAGCACCGTGGCGAAGCGCGTGTAGGGATCGACGGCGTCGACATCGAAGTTGGCGAAGGCGAGATAGGATCGCCTGGCGTTCAGCATGTCGCCCGACAATTCGTAGACACGGGCATTGTGGTAGTACTCGTCGGGACGCTTGGGATCGGCGATCGCGCCGCCCTGCGCGGCGAGCGCGGCAAAGCCCTTGGCGATGGTGTCGATGGAGGCTGCGATCTGCTCGGTCGTCGCCTGCAGCTTGTCGGCCTGCGCGGCTGCCTGCTGCTGGCCGGCGGCCAGCGTGTCGGTGGTCTGCTTGACCGCCTCGACGGCTTTCTGCGTCTGCGTGCCTTGTTCGGTCTGCTGCTTCTGGGCCGAGGCGATCTCCTCCGTCTTTTGCGCCACCGTGTCGGTCGACTGCTTGACCGCTTCGACCGTCTTCTGGGTCTCGGCGCCCTGCTCGGTCTGCTGCTTTTCGGCGGCGGCGATCTCCTCGGTCTTCTGCGCCACCGTGTCGGTCGATTTCTTGACCTCCTCGACCGTCTTTTGCGTCTCGGTGACGGTCTTTTCGATCTTGGCCACCTTTGCGGAGACGATGCCCAGCGACTGCTGCAATTCGGCCACCGCCGGCACCAGGCCGGCGATGATGCCGTTTTGCGAATTCGTCTCCTGCTGCACCGCGTAGACGCCGCCGGCGATCGCCGCCGCGATCATCGCCATCGCCATCGTGCTCAGGCTGGTGCTGGCGACCAAAGCGATGCCGGCGCTGATCTTCGCCACCAGTGCGGCGGCGATCGCGGCAACCAGTGCGATATAGGCGGCGAACGGCCCCAGCGGGTTGAGCACGTCCGATACCGCGCCGCTGACGAACGCGACGCTGCCCGCCCATTTGCCGGTGCGGCTGAGCGAAGCCCGGATAAGAGAAGGCGCAGCCGCGCCGATGTCACCTGTCATGTCGATCCCCCAAACCAATGCCGCACGCATGGTAGCAGCGCGGCCCCGCCGGGAAAACAGGACAGGAAGCCGGCGTTTTCGGGGCGGTGGGGTGTGGGAGGTGTCGCCCGACGAAGTGATAGCTACGAGCTGCAAGATATAGCGCCGCTCGCGCAGGAATCGCCAATTTGCCGAAGTCGGCGCCGCCCCTCATTGCCCTGCCGGGCATTTCTCCCCGTATAGTGACGGGGAGAAAGGGGCTGGCCGCAGCGTTGGCGCCTTTCTCGCAACGTTGGTGATTGGCGAAAGCGGCGATGAGAGCGCCCCTCTCCCCGTCACTATACGGGGAGAGGGTGCCGGCAGGCAGGTGAGGGGCAGCGCCGGCGTTGGTGTCGTTCAGAGCCTGTCGCCCGCCTAAGCTGTTGAGACACCTTGATCCCCCCGTTAACCAGTTGGACGCAGCAATTGGCTTAGGCTAGGGTCCGGCCCTCTCAGCAACAGCCGGATCCGACTTGCGCCTGTCCGACACTTTCCCGCTCCTCCAGAAGATCATGATGGCGTTCGCGCTGCTGGCGATGGTCGCCGGCTGCACCACCGTCGAGCCGCCCGATAGTGTATTGGCGGTGCCGGCGCAGCCGCAGCGCTATGCGGCGATCGTCGTCGATGCCCGCAGCGGCAAGCAGCTGTTCGAGGTCAATTCGACGGCGCAGCGCTCCCCCGCCTCGCTGACCAAGATGATGACGCTCTATCTGCTGTTCGAGGCGCTGGAGAGCGGCCGCATAGCCAAGGAGACGCAGATCCCGGTTTCGGACAATGCCGCCAGGCAGCCGCCGACCAAGCTGCGCTTCCGGCGCGGCGAGACGATCGACGTCGATTCCGCCATCCGGGCGATCGTGGTCAAGTCGGCCAATGACGTGGCGGTGGCGGTCGGCGAATATCTCGGCGGCTCGCAAGACCAGTTCGCCGCCATGATGACCGCCAAGGCGCGAAGCCTCGGCATGACCAGCACCAGCTTCCGCAACGCGTCCGGCTTGCCTGACGACAGCCAGATGACGACGGCGCGCGACATGGCGGTGCTGGGCATGGCGCTCGAGCACCGCTTCCCGCAGCATTTCCACTATTTCTCCGAGAGCGACTTCATGTTCCGCGGCCGGCTGGTGCGCGGCCACAACGACATGCTCGGCCGGGTGCGCGGCGTCGACGGCATCAAGACCGGCTATATCAGGGCCTCCGGCTACAACATCGTCACTTCCTACAATGCCGACGGCCGCCAGCTGATCGTGGTGGTGATGGGCGCCGAGAGCGCGCGCCAGCGCAACGACCATGTCGAGGCGCTGATCCAGCGCAGCCTTTCGCCGATGGCGGCGGATGCCAAGACAAGGCTGATGTATGCCGGCCAGCAGCCGACGGGGTCGGCGCTTCCCGGTTTGCCGGAACCGTAGAAGCTTTGCAACGCCGGCCCGAGGCGCCCCCCTCTGGCCTGCCGGCCATCTCCCCCACGAGGGGGGAGATCAGATTTCACCGCGGCTTTCGCCAATCGCCAACGTCAAAGCGTGGCGCCGAAGCTGCCAATCTCCCCCCTCGTGGGGGAGATGTCCGGCAGGACAGAGGGGGGCGCGAAGGATCACCACCGATCTCAGCTTGCGCCGCCCGCCCATCACAACAACTTGTTCGGTCACACCACATTCACAGTCGCGATGGATATGCCGCGCCGGCTTGGCGTATCGTAGCCAAAAGCCGAGAACAGGAGCACTGACCATGGCCGGCGACCCGAAGGCGCAGAAGACGGAAGACGACGAAACCCACTCGGCCGGCGAATATCTCGAGGCCTCCACCTTGCCGGAAGACCTGCACGAGACGGCGGACGACGAGATCCTCGAAGCGCCGGAGGTGCCGGATTCCGAACCGGCCCTGCCCGGGCCTGCCGCGTCGCGGGTCAAACCGAAGAAAAAGCCGTCGGCGATCAGCGGCCGGAAATTCCGCAAGCGCGACCTGGTGCGCATCGACGATTTGCGGCCGAGCCTTTCCGACCGCATCCGCGCCGACCATCCCGACCTGCCGCGCGGCGCCCGCATCAGCCGCGAGGAGCTCGCCCGCTACCGCATGCGCTACATGGAGGAATTGCTGCAGCAGGAGCACGGCGAATTCTCCGAGCTCGACCGCCAGGTGGTCGAATCGATCGCCAGGCAAGACACGATCTCGGAGAACTCGGAAGAGGAATTCGAGGAGCACCGCTCGTTCGCCGACCGCGTCTCCGACAATATGGCCGAGTTCGGCGGCAGCTGGTGGTTCCTGATCTCGTTCGCCGGCGTGCTGTTGATCTGGATCGGCATCAACCTTTTCGAGGGCATGGCGGGCGCCTTCGACCCCTACCCGTTCATCCTGCTCAACCTGATGCTGTCCTGCATCGCCGCCATCCAGGCGCCGGTGATCATGATGAGCCAGAAGCGGCAGGAAGCAAAAGATCGGCTGCGCTCCTTCAACGACTACCGGGTGAACCTCAAGGCCGAGCTCGAAGTGCGGCACCTGCACGAAAAGCTCGACTATCTGATCTCGCGCCAATGGCAGCGGCTGGCCGAAATGCAGCAGATGCAGCTGGATGCCATGCACGAGCTGACCGGGGCGAAGAAGGTGAAGCGGGCGACAAGGGGGGTGCGGCGGCGGGTGGCTAGGAGCGAGGCTGCGGGGTGAGGAGTGTGGCGGCAAATTTGCTCGCGACGCAGAGGCAAGTTTAACTGGGGCGCAGCCTTGGCCGTCACATACGCCCTCGGGAAGCCTAACCGCTCCTGTGGCGTCAAATGCCTTGCCATCCCAATTGCCCGTTGAAGCCTTCGCCTGCTTCCGCTAAGAAGCCGTGGCTGGCCGGTTCACCGGCCGGTTCGTTTTGCCGGGAAGCACCCGTAGCTCAGCTGGATAGAGCGCTGCCCTCCGAAGGCAGAGGTCACAGGTTCGAATCCTGTCGGGTGCGCCAACGGGCATGCCCCCTATTGCCTGCGACGCCTTCCCGACGAAGCAAGGTAACCCAGCGCAAGCGTCATAACGGCGACCGCGATCCCGGCGCTGATCACACCTGCCGGTGTTATCCTGGCACTGCCTTGCAAGACAACATGCTTACCCAAACGCAGATCGAAAACCGACTTGATTTCCTCAGGATGTGCGGGGACCGCGGGGGAAGGTTTTTCCTGGACTGACATTTGAGCCTCCGGTTCGAATGTGCCGCCGCCCGCAAATCGGCCGGCGACTAGCGCGCCGACATTTGTGCCGCGGCCGAACGTGCATGCAGTGGCAAGCTTGAGAAACGACAGGCACCAAAATAATATGGCGGTGCCCAGTTTCATCTCCTGCGGCGCCCCATTTGGCAACCTACGATTTCCTCGATCACTGCGCCAAGCTCACAGCCGCCTCCCACGCCTGAAGGCAGAATGTCGTAGCGCTGCGGCCGACATAAGATGGGAATATGACGGTCGGTCCCTACCCATCACCCCCCCGCAGCCACCCCACAATCGCCTCGAACTCAACCGCCCGCGTCGTGTCCACCTCGAACACCAGCCCCCTCCTCAGCGGCTCGGCGCGTTTGATGATCGACCAGATGGCGGCATAGCTGGCGCGGCCCGGCGTGCGGTTGAACGCGCGCCGCCTCAGAGATAGGTGGAGGCCAGGCCACCGTCGATCGGCAGGTTGACGCCATTGATCCAGCGCGCCGCGTCCGAGCACAGGAAGACGACAGCCGGGGCGATCTCGTCTGCAAAGGCAGGGCGCTTCATTCTGCCGCTGTCAGCCTCGACCCGATCCTGACCAAGCATCGCGATGAAGTCGCCGAGGATTGGCGTAAAGACCGGGCCGGGCGCAACGGAATTCATGCGGATGTCACGCGAGAGGAAGAGCTGCTGCGCCCGCATGAACGTCCAGACGATCAGCGCTTCCTTGAAATATTGATAGCAGGTGTCTTGCGAAACCGGGTTCGCAGCCAACCAATCATGACCGGATTGGAAGGTCGCGGTCGTTGCCAGGTCCTTGTGGCGGGCGAGGCGTTCCGGCCATGCGGCGCCCAAAATCGAGGCGAAGTTGACGATTGCCGCGCCCGGCGAAAGCCTGCCGACCACTGTCTCGGTCAGGTGACGCAGGCCGAGATAGTTGACGCGGGCGACCGTATCCTTGTCAGCGGTGCCCGGCACGCCTGCCGCGTTGACAAGCCCATCGAATTGCGCGGGCAAGGACGAAACGGCCTCGTCGATCGTTTCCGGCTTCGAGAGATCGGCCTTCACGAAGCCATCGAGGCTAACCGTGGGATCATTGCGGTCGATGCCGATTACCCTGGCGCCATGGAAGCGGGCGAGACGGGCGACCTCGGCTCCGATCCCCGAAGACGCGCCCGTGACGACCAGAAGCTTGCTGGAGAGATTCATGGTTCGATCTTTCGTGGATTGGTCAAAATGGATAGGGCGTTGCTTGTTCCTTGACGGAAATCCACATCCACTGCGTGAATTCCTCCCAGATCGCCGGCCCTGAGACGCGGCTGCCATTGCCCGAGCGCCGCCGGCCGCCGAAAGGTGCGTGCGGCCCGGCGTTGACGGTCTGATCGTTGATGTGCAGATGGCCGACCTCCAGTCTTTCGCCAACCGACCGGGCGCGGTCGACGGAAGCCGAAATGACGCCGGCGGCGAGGCCATATTCGGAGCTGTTGACGAGAGCGATCGCTGCCTCTTCGTCGCGGAACGGGGCAATGCAGGCGACGGGCCCGAAGATCTCTTCCTCGAACGCACGCATGCCTCGCTCAATGCCGAACAGAACCGTTGCCGGATAGAAGCGGCCGCTTGCCTTGCCTCCGGCGAGCAGCTTTGCGCCCTTGGCGACGGCATCGTCGACGATGCCCTGGATTCTGTCGACCTGGGCATCGGAAATGATGGGGCCAAGCGCCACCTGATCGGTCGAGGGATCGCCGGCAACCAGGTGTCCGGCTCTGGCGGCAAGGCGCGAAGCAATCGCATCGGCATGCTTCTCGTCGACAAGGATGAGACCGGTCGACATGCAGATCTGGCCCTGATGCAGGAAGCAGCCCCAGGCGGCATTCGACGCCGCGACGTCCGGATCGGCATCATCGAGAATGATCAGGGCGTTCTTGCCGCCGAGCTCGAGCTGAACCTTCTTCAGATGCTTGCCGGCCAGCTCGCCGACCCGGCTCCCGGCGGCCGCCGACCCCGTGAACGAGACCATCGCGATGTTCGCATCCGTGCAGAGGGCCTCGCCGGCGTCAATTCCGCCGGGGACGACATGGAGGACACCTGCGGGCAGGCCCGCTTCCTCGAACAGGCGTGCAATGATGATGCCACCGGAAATCGGCGTGCGCGGGTCCGGTTTGTGGACGACGGCGTTGCCTGTCGCCAAAGCGGCGGCAATCGCGCGGACAGAGAGGACAAGTGGAAAATTGAACGGCGAGATAATTCCGACCACGCCGTGCGGCACCCGCCGCGCATGGTTCTGGCGTCCGGCATCCATGGTGGGAAGGGCGATGCCATTCGGCTCGACAGCGGCAGCCGCGGCGTGGCGGATGAAGGCCGCCCCGTGATCGATCTCGATTTGCGCCTTCGCCCGGATGGAGCCGGATTCGCGCATTATCCAGCCGACCAGCTCTTCGCCATTGGCTTCCAGGATATCGGCCGCCTTGTTCAATATGGCCGCGCGCTCGGAGGGAAGTTTCGCCGCCCAGGCGGGCTGCGCCAGATAGGCGCCAACCGCGGCTTGCCCGATGTCTGCCGCGCCGCCGATGCCCACCGAGGCCACCAACATGGCGGTCGCCGGATTGCGCACCTCCGCCACGCCGGCAGCCGTCTCACGCCAGCCACCCAGAAATGCCTTGCCGGTCCAGCGCGCCTCGTCGATGAAGCTCCTGCTTTGGATGTTCACTCGTTGATCCTCCCTTGCAAACATTCGCAATTGCTCTGCTGCGCGCGGGGCATCTGGTCCTCCCGCTGCCAACGCCCGCAGCACGTGAATCTTGCCGGAGGCTGTTCCCGGCAACGCCTCAAGCGCACAGAATGTCTTTGGTACTTTGCAGGCTCATGGGCCTGGTGCAGTGGCTAACGAGCGCGGCGGCATCGAGGATGCCTGGCTCCATCACCAGACCGGGCCGACTTCATCCCATTACACCGCGCCCTCGGCACTGTGTGGCTCCTCCTTGCCATCATTCGCTATGTCAAATAGCATTATTGCTATGCCGCATAGCATAGTATTGCTATCTGTCATAGTCTTTTTTGAGATTCCGGAAAGCCAAGCGGCGTCAGAGCGGCGCGCTCGACACATTGGTTGGTTGCAATCTACGCCGGGCCGTATCTTCGCCGTCTCGGACGGCATCGCCGTGCTGAGACGCGGGGTGCAGCGGGCGAGCGCAAGATCGCGGAGACCAACCACGACGAGGTCGTCAGGCTGATCGGATTAGGCGAAAACGCCTCTAGCGAACAACGCCCCGGCAGGCCCAGGCGACATTGGCGAACGAGCGCGGGCCATCGGGCCGGCCGGCCTGGTAGGCATCGCGGACGGCGGCTTCGGTGCGCGTCCGCTCGGCGGCGTCGAGCGTGGACATGTATTTGCCGAGCGGCCCCTCGCCGGCGCCGATCGGCGCCCAGTAGTCGTCGAAATCCGCATAGTCCATGCGGATCATCAGCTCGGTCTCGGTGACGTCGGCCAGACCCTGCTGGACGAAGGTGCGCTTCATCTCGCCCGGCTGCATCATCGGCTGGAAGCAATAGCGGCTGCGCATCTGGCGGCCGCTTTCGCTGAGCGCGGCAACCGTGTCGATCATCATGCGCATGCCGGGCATGCCGCCGAGATGGTCCCACACAACCGCTGCGATCACGCCGCCGGGCCGCGTCACGCGGCGCATCTCGGCCACCGCCTTGCCGGCCTCCGGCACGAAATGCAGCAAGAGCAGCGCCAGCGCGCGGTCGAACGCGTCGTCCGCGAAGGGCAGCGCGGTGGCGTCGGCTTGGCTGAAGGTGATGCGCGGATCGGTGTTGCGTGCCTTGGCCGCCTCGATGAAAACGGGCGAGAAGTCGATGGCCTGGATTTCGGCGAGGCCGGCGGATTTCGCCAGCTCGAAGGTCAGGCTGCCGGTGCCGCAGCCGACGTCGAGGATTTTTTCGCCGCCGGCCAGTCCGGCGAAGTCGATGAATTTGGGCGCCAGCCTGCGGCTCCAGCGACCCATCAGCTGCTCGTAGCCGGATGCCTGGTGCACGGTGAAGCTCGACGTCATCTCGCTCTCCCTTCGCTGGCCTCAGGCTAGTCCACGACGGGATCGATGCCAAGCGGTGGCAAGTCGACCTCGTCGTTCGAGCGGCCGGACGATTCAGACTTTCGAGAACAATGCCTGCACTGTCTCGACCGGCATCAGCATCACTCGCTCGCCCAGCGGAGACGGAATGAAGCCGTGCCGCTGATAGAAGCCGACGGCGTCATCGTCTATCGCATGCGCCACCACGGCGCGAACCCCGGCGATCTCCGACACGGCCAGGCAGCGACGCAGCGCATCGGCAAGCAGGTCCCCGCCAAGCCCAAGTCCCTGGAATGCCTGATCGACCGCCAGGCGGCCGATCAGCAGCAGCGGGACCTGCTCGGGCATACCCCGCCGCAGCTTCGCGCTTGGCAGCGCGATCCGTTCTTCCATCGCCGTCGAGATCGCATAGTAGCCGATGACGCGATTATTCATGTTCGCGTCACAGACCACATAGGTCCGGGCGGACAGGCCCTCGCCGGCAAGAGCGCGATTGCGCAACCAGTCGTCGAGGGTGGGATGCCTGCCGTTACGAAACGCGGACACATCGTGGCCGACGGTCAGCCGTTCCGGAGGGCTGACCCGCAACCCCGGCCCTCCGCCAGCAGGCATCAGCGCTCCCAGGCGGGCTTGCGCGTCATGCGCGCGCGAAGTTCCTCGGTCGGTTTGTCGGGGGCGTCGAGCAGATCGAGCAATTTCTGATGCGCCTCGGCATCGAGAAAGAAGGCGCGCTGGTCGAGAATGGTTTCTTCAGCTTGCCTGCGGGCGCTGTCCAGCATGAACTCCGACAGTTTCTGCCCGCGCAAACCCGCGGCGCGGCTGAGAATGGCCTTCGTCCCCGCCGAAGCGCGGATCTGGATCACATCGTCCTTTCGCGCCGCATCGCGATCGCGGCCGGCATGACTGGACTGCGGCATCGAAATCCTCCTGCGTCAGGATCAGATATTTAGAAATTGTCATGACAATGTCAATACAGGCCCGCAGGATCTCACCCTGCCGCGCCCCGGACCCCGAGCCTGCCCACGCTCTCCCGCTCCACCAGCGGGCATTCCAGCTTGGTGATGGGATAGCGGCCGCGGCCCGGCGTGGGCGGCGCTTCCAGCTGCTCGATCGCCCATTGGCCCATCGCCATATGCGGCAGGATCGATGTCGTCAGCGGCGGAAACAGATGGCGGGCGATCTCCTCGTCGTCATAGCCGACGACGGAAATATCCTGCGGGATATGCAGGCCGGCCTCCTTCAGCGCCTCGTAGCAGCCAATCGCGGTGCGGTCGTTCTGGCAGAAGATGGCGGTCGGGCGCTCCTTCAGGGCGAGCAATTTGACAGTCGCGGCATAGCCGGCGCTGGCCGACCAGTCGCCCTCGACCACCAGCTCCGGATCGAAGGGGATGTCGGCGGTAGCGAGCGCGCGGCGATAGCCTTTCAGCCTATCTTGAGCCGCTTGCATCCAGGGCTCGCCGGTGATGGTGGCGATGCGGCGGTGGCCATGGCCGATGAGATGCCGCGTCGCGCTCTGGCCGCCGGCGATCTCGGAGGGCACGACGGCAGGGAAGGCATAGTCGGCGGTGTAGCAGTTGAGCAGGATGACCGGGATATCGAGGCTGTAGAGGAATTCGGGCGCCGCGATCTCGCGGGTGAAGATGGTCATGTAGATCAGCGCCGAGATGCCGCGCCTCGTCAGCGCTGAAATAGCGCGCGGCTCCATGACGGCATCGCCCATGGTCTGCGCGACAAGCAGCACGTTGCCGGCATTCCAGGAGGCCTGGCGCGCGCCCTCGATGGCGACCACCGCCTCGGGGCTGGTGGCGAGCTGGTCGACGGCGAAGCCGATGACGCCGTCCAGCCCCTCGAATGGCGTCACCGGCGGCCGCAGGGCGGAAAACACCGGCGGCGAGTAGCCCAGCGACCGCGCCGCTTCGATCACCCGGTCGCGGGTCTGCTGCGAGAGCCTGATGCCGGGCGAATTGTTGAGCACGAACGACAC